>JAJYKO010000213.1 GCA_021788565.1 Chloroflexota bacterium | reverse complement strand
GAGGAGCAGGCCCTGGCGACTGGAGAGCTGCGACCGTTCAATCCGCGCGTCTTGCTTCCTGCTATGGCGGGGGCTGTGGTGACTGCATTCGTGTTTAACGAGATGATGGACTTTCCCATGTGGGGGGAGCCGGTGTCCCAGGAGGAGCTGGCTAAGGAGCTGCTGGGCATCTTTTTGGACGGGTTGCGGAGGCGCGACCCCGACAACCACGATCAGCCGTAAGCCTTGTGACGCACATCTGTTGACGTCCCGAAAACTTGCGGGGGCGGTTCGCGAACCGCCCCTACTTTTCAACTCCAAGGTCCAACCAGTAGAGCGTGACCGATCACCCGTTCTGAACCTCGCGTCACGCGGCCGTGGACCCACGCGAGGCACCTCCAGACACCAGCCTCTCTCCCCATCTATTGTGGGCATCCAGGTAGGACCCGGGTTCCCCCATCTTCCTGGCGGCCTCCGCGAGCTTCTGGAAATGCCCCAGGTTACGCCGCGACAGCCCCTGCCACAAGAGCCTCGGCCCCTCGGATAACAGCCGCTGCATGGGGTAACTGGTGCGATACAGCTCCGCAAAGCGGACATAGAACTCCGCCAGGGGCAACCGCGTCGGCACAACCGCGTGCAGAAGGTCGTACAGCTCAGGGGCTTCGACCGTGATCCTCTCCTTCATCTGCCGGTAGAGCACAGTCCCGGGGAGCGGCGTAAGCACCGAGAAGGTGGGGGTCTCCAGACCGTGGGAGGTGATATAGCCTCGAAGGGCGTCGAAGTCTCGGTCTTCCCAATCGGGGTCCACTATGAACGATGCCGTCACCCCGACCCCTTCCCGCTTCAAGATCTCTAGCGCCCGCTCGTTGTTCTCAGCGGAGTTCTGTTTGCTCACACTGCCAAGCCCCTGGTCGTCGATCTTCTCGACTCCCACGAACACCCCCTCCAGACCAAGCTTCCGCCACAGGCCGATTACTTCCGGGTGGGCCACTATGGTGTCGCTGCGAGCCTGAAATGCGTAACGATGACGTATCCCCTCGGCCAACAGAAGTTCCCCGATATCCGTTGCACGAGCCACGTCGGCGAGGAAGTTGTCGTCGGTGAACAGTATGTACTCTTCGTCCACCGTCGCCACCTCCCGGACCACCCTCTTCGGTCCTTTTGCCCGAAAGCGGCCTCTGTAGAACTGCCATACGCTGCAAAAGCTGCAGTGGTACGGACAGCCTCGGGCGCTCTCCACGGTGGCCATCGGCTTTTCGGCAAAGAGGTAGTATTCCTTTCTTTGCCGTCTGGTCAGGCTTCGATCGGGCATCGGCAGATCGTCAAGCCGCTCGACAAGTCTGCGAACCCCGGTCCGATATTGACCCTCGGGGGTGTTCAGCACCAGTCCTCTCACGGCGCGGAGACTCGCTTCACGTTCCAGAGCGCTCACCAGGTCAGCTATCGTAGTCTCGCCTTCCCCGACCACGACGGCGTCGATCGCTTTGGTGGCGAAGTCGCCAGGGTTCACCGAAGCGTAGTGACCTCCAACGACCACGTAGGGCCGGCTGTCACTCGCACGGGCCGTCTCGGCGACGGCGATGGCGAGGTTCCTGTCCAGGGTAAAGGAGCAGCTGATGCCGCACACATCCGGCCTGAAGCGCTCCAGAACCCCCGGGAGATCGCCCTCCACCCTCATGTCCAGGAGCCGCACCTCGTAATTCGCCAGGGCTCCCGCAACCGCCTCCAGGCCCAGGGGCTCCACCAACGCCGTCTGACGAAATCCCAGGGCGCTCACATCGCCAGGCTGCACCAGCAAGACTCGCATGTCACGCCACCTCCTCCAACCCGATTACGCCACTAAAGCGCGGACCCGCGCTCACTGGAGGCGCCGCGAGCGCGGGTCCGAGGTAGCCTGCTACTAGCGACCTTCGGCAGCCGCCACCGCTTCTTGTGCTTCGGAGGTCTTGCCCCAGTCGTACTCGGGGTGGCACTGGAAGCGGGCCACCCACCGATACTCGTTCGCCCAGACCGGGTCCATCACCCGCGCAAGCCCCTCGGAGTAGCTATCCAGGTGCTCGGCCAGTTCGCCGGACAGGATTGTCTCGGCACCCTCGTGGGTCGGCCTTGCACCGTACTTCTTCACCAGTCCCCTGAGCACGCGAGGATGATCGATGATCGGGCATGGCCTGAGAAGGTTCGTCCCGAAGGGAGCGCCCTTCCGCATCGCCGTGAAGAAGTCCGAGGCCAGGCACTCGGCCAGCGGCTTCTCTTTGATGTTGTCCACAGCGAAGTGCTGGAAGACGCATGGCTCTACGTCACCATGGTTGTTGATGTGCAGGTAGTTACGCCCGGCCGAGAGGCACCCATCGGTGATCGGCCCGTCGTTCCAGAAGTCGCCGAGCAAAAGAGGGAAATTCTTGCGGATCCTGTACACACCCTCGCGCAACTGGTTCCGCTGCTCCGGGGTGGGCATAAGGCTCAGGTCCGGGGAGCGGCCGATGGGCATATAGGTGAAGTACCACCCGTAGTGGGCTCCCTTCTCCACCATGAGCGAGGCGAACTCGTCGGAGATCACCTTGTCGATGTTCAAGCGCGTGACCGTGGCCGAGAAGGCGAACATCGCTCCCGCGTCTCTCAATATGTCCATCGCCCGCATCACACGCTGGAACCCTCCGGGTCCGCGGCGGGCGTCCGTCTCCGCCTCGAAGCCCTCGACGCTGATCGCCACTGTCGCGTTGCCCAGCTGGACGAGCTGCTTAGCCTTCGCCTCCGTCATCAGGTGGCCGCTGGTGTAAACCTGGAAGAAACAGTCGTCAAACCGCTTCAAGATGTCGAACAGCGGCTCGTAGACGAAGGGCTCGCCGCCGGTTATCACGAAGAAGCGAGTGCCCAGATCCCGAGCCTGTCCTATGACCCTGATTACCTCTTCCCTGGTCAGATCGTCGTCCTTTGTGTAGTTTCCGGCGTAGCAGCCCACGCAGCGCAGATTGCAGCGCATGGTCGGGCTGATGACCATGGTGGCCGGAACGGGGATCTCTCGACCGTCGTCGAGCTTGCGGACGTACCGGTCGTGCCTTAGAGCGATATGGGCTATGAAGCGTGCCGCGAACCGTCGCCTGATGTTCGGGTCCACCGAGGTGAAGAGATTCTTGACCCAGGCAGCCCCGGGCTGTCCGGGCGACACCCACTGCCTCACCCACGCGGCGATCATCCGCTTGTTCTCGTCTTCGCCCGCGAACCTCTCGAAGGCGCTCGCGATCTGCCGGTAGCTCCCCTCCGGGGCTTTTTCCAGCGCCGCCAACATCTGTGTTACTGCGAACTCGGTGGTACGCTGCGCGATCCAATTCATCGCGCCGGCGGACTTGCCGTTACCGCCGCCGTTGTGGCCCTTCACATTGAGGTGGTTCTGATCTAGCGTCATGCCTTCGATCCTCCTGATAGCCTAAGGAAACCGGCCCCAGCTGGCGCCGAATACACCAATGGGTCGGGAGATCAATAGATTCCCTCGACCCGATGCCGGACAGCTAATTCTGGGCCTCACCGGAAAACGATCTGGCGCCTTCGACCAGCACGTACCTAAGTGAGTGCTCACTCACTCATACGCACGATTCTACGCCGTCGTGGCCCACCGTCAATCCCATAACGCCCTCAATAAGCTCCCATTATCGGAAGAACGCGCATCATCTGAGTGACTGCTCACTTAAGAGAGCTCTGACTCGCGCAGCGATCTCGTCACGGATCTCGCGCACCTTCTCCAGGGGCTTGCCGGCTGGATCCTCTAGAGCCCAGTCTTCCACATCGGACAGGAATAGCGCCGGACACGACTCCTCCACCGAGCAGCCCATGGTGAACACCCTGTCCGCCCGGTCGATCATCTCCTGGGTGATCACCTTCGGCTTTGCCCCGGAAATGTCTATCCCCAACTCCGCCATGACCCCGACCGCGTTGGGGTTCACCTGCTCTCCAGGTTCTGTTCCGGCCGACTCCGCCGTGGCTTCGCCGTCTGACATACGGTTGCACAGCGCCTCAGCCATCTGGCTCCTGCCAGAGTTGTGGACGCAGACGAAGAGGTAATGCTTCATAGGTTGGTCCCCGACCCGCCTTCTTTCGATACTATTGAGATAGAACGCCATATCACTTTACTGTCGTCGCTCGGCCTTCGTTCCTAGCCACCGGCAAACCTCCTCATTATTCGACGCTTGGCGAACTCCACCATCAGCAGATAGGTAGCAGTCGCCGCCGCTAGAAACAGGAGATATGCCAGCGGCAGAGGCGTGAAGCCAAGCACTCCGGCCAGGGGGGTGAAGGGGAGAACAAGGCCCAGGGCAACCACCACGAGAACGGTCGAGGCCAGGGGCAGACTGGGGCGGCTGCGTAGCGGGTTGCCGGCGGTGCGGATCACGAAAAGAACCAGTGTCTGAGTCACCAGCGACTCCACGAACCATCCCGTGTGGAAGAGCTTTTCGTCAGCCCGGAAGACTCCGAGCATGACGAAGAAGGTCAGGAAGTCGAAGATGGAGCTGATGGGACCGATGAACAGCATGAAATCGCGGATGATCGATATGTCCCAGCGGCGCGGCTTGTGTACGAAGCTGGGGTCCACGTTATCGGTGGGAATGGTGATCTGGGACAGGTCGTACAGGAAGTTGTTAAGCAGGATCTGGGTGGGAAGCATCGGCAGAAATGGCAGGATCAGGGAAGCCCCGGCCATACTGAACATGTTGCCGAAGTTGGAACTGGTGCCCATCATCAGGTACTTCATCACGTTGCCGAAGGCTTTGCGTCCCTCGGTGATGCCGCCGTGGAGCACCCGAAGGCTATGCTCGAGCAAAATGATGTCGGCGGCATCCTTCGCCACGTCCACGGCCCCGGCGACCGAGATACCCACATCTGCCGAATGGAGGGAAGGCGCGTCGTTGATGCCGTCGCCTATGAAGCCCACCACGTGCCCTCGATGTTTGAGGGCGATGATGATCCGGTGCTTCTGTTCCGGCGATACCCGGGCGAAAACGGCAGTCTGCTCTGCCACCCGCGCCAGCGCCGTGTCGCTCATCTTCTCCAGATCCGTGCCCAGGAGGATCCGTGCTCCATCCAGCCCCACCTGATCGCAGACGTGACGGGCAACCAGTTCGTTGTCCCCGGTGAGGATCTTGACCTGAACGCCATCACCACGGAGGTCCCGCAGTGCATCCGCAGCGTCCTCCAGGGGAGGATCGAAGAAGGCCAGGTAACCCGCGAGCACCATCTCTCGCTCGTACTCGATGCCGTAAACGGCCTGCTCCTTCACAACCCGGTGGGAAACGGCAAGCACTCGGTAGCCCTGGGCACTCATATCCCGATAGACGCCTTCGATTACGGCCCTGCTCTCCGCGTCCAGGGATAAAACGGCTCCTTCGGACTCGTATCGATCGCAGAATGGCAGAATGCTCTCGGGAGCACCCTTCGCCACAAGCAGCCGCTGCCCCTCGTTCTCCACCACCACCGACAGCCGGCGCCGCTCGAAGTCAAAGGGGATCTCCTCCAGCTTACGGTATGCTCCGACGTCCAGGGTCCGATATCGCAGAATCGCCGAGTCCAGCGGGCTCTTGATCCCCGTCTCGTAGAAGCTGTTCAGATAGGACAGCAGCAGTACCCTGTCCGAGGGGTGACCCATGGCATCGGTCGACCGATCGAGCCTGATGTCTCCAGTGGTCAGGGTGCCGGTCTTATCGCTGCACAGGATGTCGATGCTGCCGAAGTTTTGGATGGCCGCGAGATGCTTCACGATCACTTTCCGGCTGGACATATGGACGGCCCCCGTGGAGAGAGTGACCGTCGTGATCATCGGGAGGAATTCGGGGGTGAGCCCCACGGCCAGAGCGACGGCGAAAAGCAGCGATTGGAAGGGGTCGTGGTGAAAGGCGGCACTCACCATGAAGACGAACAGCACCAGGAAGAAGACCGTTCGCATGATCAGCAAGCCGAACTTACGGCTGCCCCGGTCGAACTCCGTCTCCGGCGGTCTTGCCGCAAGCCGCGCCACGATCTCCCCGAAGGCCGTGTTGCGGCCAGTCGCTATGACCAGGGCGGTAGCCGTTCCACTCACGACCGACGTGCCAAGAAAGAGGGCGTTGGGCATCCCCGCCATGGACTCAGCGGCCGGCTCCGGACCGGTTACAGCTTTATCCACCGGCATCGACTCCCCCGTGAGCGCGGACTCCAGGACGTGCAGATCCTGGGACTGAAGCAGCCTTGCGTCGGCAGGAATTCGGTCGCCGGCGGACAGCCGTATTACGTCGCCAGGCACCAGTTCCCGGGGCGGCAGTTCCACCCAGCCTCCATCTCGCAACACCGACGCCGTGGGCGCCACTGCCTCCCGAAGTCTCTCCGCGGCTTGCTGAGACCGGTAAGTCTGGACGAAGTTGACTGTTGCGCTCATCAACACGATCACGGCGATGATCGATGCGTTGAGCAGGTCCCCCAAAACCCCCGATACAGCACTGGCAATCAAGAGGACCAGCACGAGGGGGTTTGTCAGAAAGGATAGGAATTGCAGGATACCGGCGGTGCGCCGAGCCGCGGCCAGTTCGTTGGCCCCGACGATCGAGAGCCGGCCGCTCGCTTCACGACTGGTCAGTCCAGCTTCGGACGTGCCGAGCAGTTTATGAAGCGACACCAGGTCGGACGTCAGGAGTTCGCTCTCTGGAGACAGGGCTTTCGTTCCTTGAGTCTTCATCCCTCTTGCCCGGCCCGGACTACCAGGACCGAACAAGGAGTGTGTGCAACTACCCCTTGCGACACGCTCCCAATCACCAAGGCCTTGATCGCCGATATTCCCCTGTGACCCACGACTATCAGGTCGTACTCTCCATCTCTTGCCGCCGCAACGATCTCGCTCGCCGGATCCCCCTCGCGCAGAAGCACTGTCGGCTCGATGCCAGCGGAGCGCAGGACCTTCCTGGGTACTTCGAAATAGGCCCACGAATCGGGACTCACGGGAGGGCCCGGCTCCTCGATCACTCCGGTCTGCAGCGCGACGAGCCGTATGACCGAGAGCAGGGTCACGTGAACGGCACCGCGGTGCCCGAACAACTCCGCCACCGCGCGCACGGCGGCTTCTGCAGAGGCAGAACCATCAACCCCGATAAGGATCTTATTCATCTTACCCGCTCCTCCTCTACTACCCGGCCTGCTAATCCGAGCCGTCCGTGAGTGAAGGTGAACGAACCCGCGTGGGTGTCAGAACCGCCGAGTGGACAAAGAACGCCTAGCCTGGGTGCATGACTTGTGCCGTTCACGTGGAATATCTTCTGCATATATTGCAGTCCGCATATTGAAAAGATCAACCTCACACCCCAGAATCTCCCGTGAGGCGCAACCGGGGAAATTATGGTCTGGACGAAGAAGTCATTTGAGCCGAGGGTGCTTCTACCCCTTTTGATCAGCGCCGCCGCACTCACCGCCGCCTTCAGCATCTCCGACATAAGTGAGGTCTGGGGGTACGTGACCAACCTCACCTTCCCCATCGTGGCAACGGTCTTCGTGTTTGCCGGCGTCTATCTGGTCGTCAAGTGGACGCAGTTCCACTACCTCCTGGAGAAGAGCGAGGTCAGGGCAACCTGGAAGGAAACGGCGCTGGCCTTTGTCGTGGGCGAGATGGCCGTTCCGATCCCAGCGGGCGTGTATATAGAGAACTACGTGCTGGCACGCATGGGCCGTGCAGGGACACGCTCCACCGCCGCTACCACAGTGACCCTCATCACCGAACTCGTAGTGTGTTTCGCCGTCCTGTTCATCCTGGGGGTACCGGGTTGGTGGTGGCTTCGGCCAGCCATAGTCTTCATGGTAACCATCCCGCTGCTGTCGATAGCAGCTTTCGTCCTGTTCAAGCCGCTACGGGGCCTCGCCAACAGGAAGCTGAATATTGGCCCCCTGAAGAGGGCGCATCAGAGGCTAATGGAACCCCTTTCTGGCTTGGTGGAACTTACTACCTGGGAGGTTGCCGCTCACGCGATTCCGATGGCGGCGCTCTATCTGGGTACCATCGTCGCGGGTTTCACGCTAGTGGGTCACGGCATCGGGGTGAGCAGACTCACCTACACCGACGCCGCGGCCATA
>JAJYKO010000212.1 GCA_021788565.1 Chloroflexota bacterium | reverse complement strand
GGCCGGGGAAGACGATCTGGGTGGGCTTCCCGGGCGGGGTCTACGAGTTGGGGCCGAGGGCGACCCAGGAGTGTGCCCTGGATATCCTGAGGGCTACCGGGGAGAGCAACAGGGTGGCGGTGGCGATGTCCACTGAGAACCTGGTCACCAACGAGAACCTGGTGGCGCTGACGTCGGTACTGGAGAAGGCGAGCCTGCCGCTGAGCGCCGGGAAGGTCGACAGGATCGCCGCGGAGTGCTAACTTGCACGCCGAAGCCAGGAGGTTAGGCATGGCGGAACTTACCCCTCGAGAGAGGGTTGTGCGAGCGATCAACATGAGGGAGCCGGACAGAGTGCCGTTGGACCTGGGCGGCAGCGTCAGTTCCGCCATCAGCATAGGCGCCTGCAATTCCCTGAAGAGGCATCTTGGCATCGAGACCGAGACGCGGGTGCTCGAGGTCACCTTTCAGATGGCGCACATGGAGGAACCGCTGGCGAAGGCCTTGGGTATCGACACCAGGCCCGTGTACGGGAACCCTCCTGTCAATGGCAGCCACTTCGACGAGCGCGGGGACTACGTGGACGAGTGGGGCATAACTCACACGCGCCCGGAAGGTGCCCACTACTACACTAACTCCAATCCGCCTCTCCGGCACGCCACCATGAAGGATCTGGACAGCTACCCCTGGCCGGACCCCAACGATCCCGCGCGGGTATATGGGCTGCGCCAGAGGGCCGAAGATCTGTTCGAGAGCGATTACGCTCTGGTGGGCTCCCCCGACGGGTTCACCAGGATCTTCGAGCAGGCGTGGCAGTTGCGCGGGATGGATCAGCTGCTGATGGATATGATAGTCGATCCGGACTTCGTGCACGCCCTCTTCCGGAAGATAACCGACATCCAGAAGGCTCGGTGGGACGCCTACTTGAGGGAGGCCGGCCGATACGTCCAGGTGGTTCGTGTCGGGGACGACGTCGCCATGCAGAGCGGCCCGATCATGGCTCCGGCGCTTTACAGGAAGATGCTGAAGCCGTACCACAAAGAGTACTTCGCATTCATCAAGGAGCGCACGGACGCCAAGCTGCTGTACCACTGCTGCGGTGGCGTCTGGGACCTCCTGGAGGACTTCGCCGAGATAGGGGTGGACATCCTCAACCCTGTGCAGGTATCGGCGGAGGGTATGGACACGGCACGGCTGAAGGAGCGGTTCGGTGGGCGAGTCGTGTTCTGGGGTGGGATCGACACGCAGAGGGTTCTTCCGCAGGGGACGCGTGAAGAGGTCCGGCAGGAGGTCAGAAAGAGGATCGGGGACCTGGGACCCGGCGGAGGTTACGTGCTGTGCCCCGTGCACAACCTCCAGCCGGACGTTCCGCCGGAAAACGTGGTGGTGATGTACGACGAGGCACGAAGGTTCGGCCGGTACACGGTGTAGTAAAGCGGCGACCAAACCCGCAGGGCGAGCGGGTTTCACCCTAAATTTGGTTTGAGGAATTTCGCAACTCGGAGGTGCGCACATGAACGACCGGGAGAGGGGGCTGAAGGCCCTTAACCACCAGGAACCCGATCGCGTGCCCCTGGATTTCGGCGGTCGCCACACGACCGTACATCTTTACGCCCATCAGGCCCTGATGCAGCACCTGGGGTACTCAGGCCCTGAGCCCGCCATCCGCAACTACCACACGATGCTGGTGGAGCCCGACCCCCAGCTTCTCAGGCGCTTCGAGCGCGTCACCCAGGTCTTCTTCCCAAACTCTCCTTCGGACTTCGAGTTGCACATCGATCAGGAGACCGGGACCTACGTGGACGAGTGGGGGGTGAAGTATCTGATGCCCCCGGGCGGGTACTACTACGATATGCACGAGAACCCCCTGGCCGACGCAGAGACAGAGGGTGATCTGGCTGCCTACCGATTTCCGAACCCCACCGACCCTAGCCGGATCGCAGGGTTGGCCCAGCGGGTGAAGGCGGCTCGCGAGGCTGGCGAGAAGGTGATCATGGTGGGTGCGCCCATCGGGGGCATGCTCGAGCAGTCGTGGTACCTCCTTGGCCTCGAGCGCAGCTACATCCAGCTAGCCGCGGACCCCAACTTCATGGAAGCGTTGGCGGACCGTTTACTGGAATGGCTGCTTGCCTACTGGGACATGACCCTCGACGCCGTCGGACCCTACATCGACGTGGTTCCCTACCAGGACGACCTGGGAAGCCAGAACGGCCCCCTGATCTCCCCCGCGGTCTTCCGACGGATCTACAAGCCGCGGATGCGGCAGTTGCTGGACGCGATGAGAAAGAAGACCAGTGCCAAGATCTATATGCACTCCTGCGGCTCGGTCCGGTGGGCTATCCCCGACATGATCGACTGCGGCGTCGAGGCCCTCAACCCGGTGCAGGTGAGCGCCGCGGAGATGGACTCTGCTGTGCTGAAGCGGGAGTTCGGCAAGGATCTAACCTTTTGGGGAGGCGGCTGCGACCCGGTGGTGCTCCAGTACGGCACGCCGAAGGAGGTGGCAGAGGAGGTTCGGAGGCGGATCCGGGACCTGGCCCCTGGAGGAGGGTTCATCTTCGGCTCGGTCCACAACATCCAGGCGAACGTGCCGCCCGAGAATATCGTGGCGTTCTACGACGCGGCGCGGGAGTACGGAGGGTACCCGGTCGAGGCCCAGGCCGGGCGGTAGGGAGGCGGCAGAGTCGCGGGTCTGATACAATCTAGCGACCTTAACCATGTCAATCAGGTTCCGTCGCGTTGCCCAGGGCCCGGCAGCTCTCGACAAGTAGTGGGAGCAGTTCCGCGTCCGCGGCCGGCCCTCGGCGTGCGATGCTTGCCGGGACCTGCGGGGGGCAGAGATTCCATGCCGCTTAAGGATAAGACCATCGCCATTATCGGAGCCGGCAATATGGGTGAGGCGCTGGTACGAGGGCTACTCGCCAGCGGGTCCATCCAGCCTCACCAGTTGATCGCCGCGGACGTCCGAGCGCATCGACTAGAACGTTTCTCGACACAGTTCGGGATCTCGGTGACTGACGACAATGCGCTCGCGGTAGCGGGAGCGGACATCGTCTTGCTGGCGGTGAAACCGCAGCAAATGACCGAGGTGTTGACGGGCCTACGCCCGCGGATGTCTCGAGAAAAGCTGGTGATCAGCATCGCGGCTGGGATTCCAACGTCCAAGATCGAATTCGACCTTGGCGACACCACCCGCGTCGTCAGGGTGATGCCCAACACCCCTGCGCAGATCGGCGAGGGCGCAGCCGCGCTGTCCAAGGGCCGGCACGCCACGGACGACGACCTTGCCGCGGCCACCGCCATCCTCGGGGCCGTGGGAACCACGGCCTCCACCGACGAGGTCCACCTGGACGCGGTCACTGCGCTAAGCGGGACAGGCCCCTCCTACGTTTTCCTTATCGCCGAGGCCATGATCAAGGCGGGGATCGAAGTCGGTCTGAGCGAGGAGTTGGCGAGGAAGCTCACGCTTCAGACAATAATCGGAGCCGCGAAGCTGATGCTCCAGAGCGGGGATGATCCAGCGGAGTTGCGTCGCAAGGTTACCTCACCCAATGGAACCACCGAGGCGGCGATGAAGGTGATGACGGAAGGACGTCTGGTGGAGGTGTTCGTCGAAGCCGTGAAGGCCGCCGCCCGCCGTTCGAGGGAACTCTCCGGAGCGTAGCGCTCTGCGAGACAGGACATCTGGGTCGTCACGCTAGAGATGGTGACTTGTTCGCGAGGGCGAAGTCGACGGGGAGGGCGAAGCTCCCGCTGAGCCGCCACGTGATAGCGAGCCAACAGACCCCTTGGGACGGCCATACGGCTCCGGGGGCGGTGGCCTTGCGCGACGAAGCGGCTCGCCAGGAGGCTCGCCCTCCCTGAGCACCTCGTCGCCCTCCTATCTTTCTCAGCTGACACGAACCATCACAGTACAAAGTCAGGGAGTGTCGATGCCGACGGCGATGATCGTACATGGGGGAGCCTGGAACATACCGGCGGAGCTACTTGCGGCACACCGAAACGGGTGCCGCGAAGCGGCCTTGCGTGGTTGGCGGGTTCTCCAGGATGGTGGAAGCGCACTGGACGCAGTCGAGGCCGCCGTCAGGTATCTCGAAGACGATCCAGTTTTCGATGCTGGAACGGGCTCGTTCCTCAACGAGGACGGGCAGGTCGAACTGGATGCCGGCATCATGGACGGCTCTACCCTGGCGGCCGGCGCCGTTGGGGCGGTGCACCGCGTGCACAATCCCATCACGCTGGCCAGACGTGTGCTGGAAAGCGAACATGTGTTGATAGTGGGCTCCGGGGCAGAGCGGTTCGCCGAGAAGGCGGGCATCCCACTGGGCGACGGGGCCGATCTGATAGTGGAGAGAGAGAAACGGCTGTGGGAGGGGCTTCGGGCGGGGGCGCTGGATGCCGAGGAGGTGCTCTTCGGAAAGCAGGCCCTCTCCACTGTGGGGGCGGTAGCTCTGGACGCGCAGGGAGACATGGCCGCGGGCACTTCCACCGGGGGCTCGCTAAACAAGTGGCCGGGCCGTGTGGGCGACGTTCCGCTCGTCGGGTCCGGGTTCTACGCGACTGAAGGCGGGGGAGCTTCCTGCACTGGATGGGGCGAGGGAATCATGCGGATCACCATGGCCAAGCATGCCGTGGACCTGATGGCGAATGGGAAGTCCGCGATGGTCGCGGCCGGGGATTCCATCCGGCTGCTGTCGGAGAAGCTACACGGCAGCGCCGGGATCATTCTGCTCGACCGCGACGGCAACGTCGGCCACGCGCACAGCACGAAGCATATGGCCTACGCCTATCTCACTGGCGAGATGACGGAGCCTGAGGTGTCGGTATAGCCGTCGACCGTGGGCGCTCGCCCCGTTTTCGGCGCTCCACGTACTCACGCGCAGCCTCTTCGATAGCTGGATCGAGCGGCGGCTCCTGATATTCCTCCAGCCACTTCTTCCACAGGGAGTTCGCTCTCCGGAGCAGGGCTTCGGGGGCACCGCCGTCCTCGGTCAGGCCCGTCTCCATCAGGGGCGACGTGTGGACAGCATCGCGGTAGTGGGCCAGAGTGTGCTCGGCCATCAGGTAGCTGCCTCCTGGCCCCACGGCCGCTACTGTGTCGATTGCCAGCGTTTCCGGGCCAACGGGGAACCCGCCGAGGAATCGCTCCATGGTTTCGAGCATCTCCAGGTCCAGTACGAACTGCTCGTAGCCGGCCACAAGACCGCCGGCCAACCAGCCGGCGGCGTGGATCAGGAGTTGGACGTTGCTGAAGGTGAGGCCCCACAGACAGTTCATCTTCTCCATCGCCGCCCTGAAGCCGGAAGTAGGAGAGGTGGTCACCAACCCCATTCCGCGGTGGGGAATCCGGTATCGGGCGGCCAGCTGCCCAGCCGCTACCTCCAGCATTATCCCCTCGGGGCTGCCGAACACCGGCACGGCAGCCCGCATGTCGGCGTGAGTGCCGAAGGAGCCGTAAAGCACGGGCGTGCCAGGATGCACCAGCTGGGCGAGCGCAATCGCGGCCAGGGTCTCCGCATTCTGCTGGGCGAGGGCGCCGGCGAGGGTGACCGGAGACATTATGCCGGTGAGGATGAAGGGCGTGATCTTGAGGGGCTGCCCGGCATCCGCGAAGATCAGGATTGTTTCCAGCGTGTCCCTAGAGAACCGCAAGGGGCTGTCCACGTTGACGCCGCCCATCACCACGGGGCGCTTTTCTAACCGAGCTTCGCCTCCGAACGGCAGGCTGGCGACGGCTAGGCTGTCCATGGCGCCATCGGCGTCCAGGCTCATGACCGCCAGCGGCTTGTCCGAATACCGAAGGGCAGCATACAGGTAGTCGAGCTGGCGTGTGTTCGGCGGAAGGTCCTGGGCGTCGACGCAGCGGTACGCCATGTCCAGCAGGCGGGCGTGCTGGCTGAGCTTGATGAAGTTCACCTGATCCGTGTAGGTTCCGGGACGATTGCCCGTATCGAGTTCGGTCACCGCTGCCGGCCCGCCGACCGGTGCCAGCGCCATAGTGTTGCCGCCGATCTCCACCGCCCGATCCTGGTTGCGGGAGTGCATGGTGAAACGAGCGGGAGCGCGGTCTACCGCGTCCATCACCAGTTCCGGTGCCAGCTTGACCCGATTGGAGCTCGGGTCGACCTCGGCGCCGAAGGTTGCCAGGAGGTCCAGGGCGCGGTGATCCAAGATCTCCACCCCCACTTCCTGGAGAAGTCGGAGGGATGCGAGGTGTATTTCTTCCAACTGGTCGTTGGACAGCACCGTTATAGGTCGAGAAGTGATTCGCAGCACCGGAAGGACGCCTCCAACAGGTCGTACAGGGCGCGGGGCGCGGCGGCTGATGCGGTCTTGTGTGACATCTCGGCCCTGGAGGGCCGGGTTAAGACGCGGAGGTTAACCCGGCCGTTCACGACCGAGGCTACACCGCATCTTGCCACAGGGACGCGTGGCCGAGCGGGCTGATGCGACTGAGCGGCTGGTATATAATGACAATACCACTTGTAGCACGGCGCCAGTGAAGCTGTCAATCCCGTGGAGGAGAAGCTACCATGATCGTTCGCAGCAATTCCGTTTCCTTCGATGCCCCGAACTTCAGGAAGCTATCGGACGGCCAGCGTGACCGCATCCACCAAGCCAGTCTGGAGATCCTGGAGCGCACCGGGGTACTGCTGGAGGAACCGGAAGCGGTTGAACTGGTCAAGAAGGCAGGGGCAAACGTTTCGGATGACGGCCGAGTGCGGTTCCCCGCCGGGCTCGTGGAGTGGGCGCTATCTTTGGCTCCCCAGAGGACCGTCCTGTGCGACCGGCACGGCAAACGAGTCATGCCTCTGGAAGGATACAACGTCTCCTATGGTCCTGGTTCAGATTGCCCCAACGTCATCGACGTTCGGACCGGGGAGCATCGTTCCGGCACTTTGCAGGATATCGTGGACGGGATACGTGTTTGCGATGCCCTCCCCAATATAGATTTCCTGATGTCGCTGAACGTGGCGCACGAACTCGAGCAAGAGGTCTCGGATCGGTACCAGATGCGTGCCATGCTGAGCAACAGCATCAAGCCGATACTGGCCGTGACTACCTCTTTCGAGGGGTGCGTCGATGTGATCGGAATGGCGGAGATAGTGGCTGGGGGCGCCGATGCCCTTCGCCTCAACCCCCACTGTGGCTTCTATATCAACGTGGCAGGTCCCCTACGCCACGACTCCGAGTCGCTGCGGAAGCTGCTCTTCCTTGCCGACAAGCGGCTGCCCACTACCTACACTCCGGTGGTGCTGCGTGGCCTGAGTGGGCCGGTGACGCTGGCCGGGGCCCTGGCGCTGGCCAACGCTGGCGAGATGGTGGGGGTGGTGATCGCCCAACTGAAGAGGGAGGGAGCGCCCATCATCATCAGCGGCGGAACCAACGACATGGTCGACATGCGGTACCTCGGAGACGTGTACGCGGCGCCGGAGAACAGGGCGCTGTTCATGGAGATGGGGCATCGCTACAATCTACCGCTGTTCGGGCTCGGCGGATGCAGCGACTCCAAGCTCGCCGACGAGCAGGCCGCTGCCGAGGCCGCCTTCAGCCTGCTCACTGAGACGTTGAGTGGCGCCCACCTGGTGCACGACGTGGGTTATCTCGACTCCGGCCTGACCTACTCCCTGGAGCAGCTCGCGATGTGCGACGACTTCATCGGCTGGGTCAAGCGCTTCATGCAGGGAGTGGAGATCAACGACGAGACCCTGGCGCTGGATGTTATCGACCAGGTGGGTCCGGATGGCAGCTTCGTGAGCGAGTCTCACACCTCTCGTCACTATCGCCAGGACTGGTATCCGTCGCTCTTTGACCGACAGAACCGGGACGGGTGGCTGGCCGAGGGCGGCAAGAGCCTGCGGGAACGCGCTAGGGAGAAGGTCCTCCAGATCCTGGAGGAGCACCAGCCCGAGCCGCTGCCGGCGGACGCCCTCCGCGCGCTCGACGACGTGATCGCCCAGGCGCAATAGGGCGAGCGAGCTGAGGTCAGGCACAGGTTGTAGGGGCCGGCGGCCCTGCCGGCCCGTCTGGGCGGGCGGACACGGCGGTCCGCCCCTACAAGGCCGAGGCAGGTGAGGGCCGGAGTGGGG
>JAJYKO010000211.1 GCA_021788565.1 Chloroflexota bacterium | reverse complement strand
GTCGGCGAGCTTCGCCAGCGCCTCCCGGCCCTCCCCGGCCTCCTCCACCCGGTGGCCCAGGTGCCGCAGGAAGGCCCCCAGCACGGAGCGCAGGGCCGGGTCGTCCTCGACGACCAGCACGGTCTCCTTAGGCTCGGGAGAGGCCACGCCGCGAAGCTACGGGGCGGCCCGGCGCGGGGCAAGCGCCCTTGACTGCAACCCACGCGGCGGTAGCCTTGTCCGGGGCGCCGTTGGGTGCTCCTAGCGACTGCAGCCTTGGCTCCACACGGTTTCCGCGCGCCGACAGGCGCCGGTCCGAGAGGCGGACGTTGGCTGAGGAGCGCTTGTGCCACCCTTACTCGGCCGCGAAGGTCTCATAAGGAGGGTGTCGTGCGTGCCGGATCCCCAGTGAAGTCCCCAAAGAATTGCCGGTCGATTGCCTACGGGTTTGGAGTCTTCGTCTTCTTACTCCTCGCGACAGTCTGCTTCGTGCACGAGTTAGGCAAGCCGACGCCCGAGCGCCTCGGGCCTCTCCCCTTCGTTGTCATCGCTACTATGGTGTTCTGCTACTACAGGACGGAGCATGTGTCGGGCATCATCCGGTTTCTCCTGGCGCTTTCAGTTGCCGTCTCGGTAGCAGGGGCGATTGGCTTGCCAATCCTGGCCCTAGGCCCCTTGAGCAAGCCAGACACGACACGGATGCTCGCTTCGATGCCCCTTGTTGTCGGCATGTTCACCCTAAGCTACAACCTGTACAGAGACGTGAATGACAGAAAGACGCATGCCCTGAGGTACATCGAGAGGTTCAACGATCCGAAGATGAGGGATCTAAAGGTCGAGGCGGAGCTCTTCTGGCGAGATCACGATCCCAAGGCGGGCGGCCGGGGTTGGGATCCTATTCTAGAGAAGTTTGTCGATCCTGCTTCTGGCCTCAGTCCCGCCGAGGCGCGCGGCCTTTGGAGCATCTTGGGTTACCTGAACTACCTGACAGAAGTGGCGATAGTCGATCGAAAACACTTTGCTGAGCGTAAGGTTCTACAGCCGTTCTTTGCCGGACTGATGAGGGAGGCGGCAAAGGGTTACGAGGGCTTCCTGACGGCCCTCGACAAGAAGAGTAAGGGGACGCCGTATAGACCTTACGCGCCGCTGGTCGACTTCTTCCGCGAGGAGCAACTCCTAAAGTCCGGCTCGCAACCTTAGCGTGGCCGCTCCTAGACGCACGCAGCCGAAACGAGGCGGGTCACCGGCGCGGCACTCTCCGGCGCGCGACGCCCGGGCGTTGCAGGCCGGTGGTGGTCAGAGCATTCACGTGGCAATCGTGCGCACATCGGAAGAACTTGCATCGGATACGGTTCGCCTTGTGTTGCGCTCATGGAACGCGATCTCGGTGGCCGATGCCAGGCTGCCGCGGCTGTATAAGTGTGTCAGCTTGGCCCGCAGCCTCCAGTTCTCGGGAAGTGCCCCCGTGTTTGAGGTGCTTGCAGCGGCATGCCTAACAGGCAAGACGGGCATGGTAGCTCGGGTTCTTCGAGAATCGCTGGGGGCGGGACGTGCATTCGTGGTTACAGCCGCAACTACCCAGCGCCCAGTGGGCGTGTTGGTCGGCGGCGTGGCCCACGTGGCGTGGCATACTAGGCCAGAAGGATTCATTCATATGGCCTACGTGCGCCCAGGTTTCAGGAACCGGGGCGTGGCTCGACTCATGCTGGTTGCCGCGCTTGCGGAGATCGGCAGACGCGGGTGTGACCACGCGTGGGGCTTTGCCATGCTCAACAATCGGACAGCCAGAGCCGTCTGGGGGGCCCTGGGAGGTGAGCCGATATCCCTCGCCATCATGCATCGAGCGATCGACGACGAGTCTCAGAGCTCGGGCCGCCCCGGGCGTCGGTGAGGATCGTCCATCGTCGAGGATTGAGGCGTCGGCCGCGCCACTCGACAGACTCGCGGGTCGTGAGGAAAGGCAGTCGGCAGGCATTGACAGCGGAGTAGCCGCGCGACGCGCTGGGCTCGATCCACGCATTGTCGGTAGGATCCCATACATCGAGGCGGGGGCCGTCAAGGATCGCGCAGGCCTCGTGGTATGCATACTGGCCTCGCGCCCACCCGTCCCATCGTCCAGCGGACTCCCACCGTCGGCGCCAGTGGAGGGAGGCTGATTGACTGAACTCCTGCACGAGCTGGATCGCGGTTACGGCAACTCCGCGAGCTGAAAGGGCTTCCATCGAAAGGGCGTTAAGCGCGCCGCAGTCAAGTTCGCCGCTATGTACCGCATCGCACCAGTATAGCGGCCACGCAGTTGGCCCCCATTCATATCGCTTGCGGATCCACGTAGGTGGCGCGATCAGCCCTACACCGGCGCCCAAGGTAAGGTCCATTGCAAGGAACCACGCCTTCGCGATTCTACAGCACTCAGCGTCCTTGTGTGTGGAGATTCGCGAGGGGCGACGCTGTTGACAGCTTCTAACGAACAGGCGAATGTCCACTGACTCGTCCGCACCCGAAACTGTAAGACATGCTGGCGTCGTAGGCTCCTGTGTCGCATATGGCGAGCAGATCCCCCTCGCGAAGGGCTTCGGGAAGTCCAACGTTGCGGACAAGGACATCGGTTTCCATGCAGAGTCGACCCAGGAGGCAGTCCGGCCCGTTACCAAGGGCCTCCCACCTGCCGGATCGCTCGCGAACAAGCAGTCGGTGCGGGAACTGCGACGCCATCGGTAAATCACTTATGGCAGCGTCCACCACTGCTTGACACGTTCCAACCGCGAGATGCCGAACTTCGACCACTCTTGTCAGGACTGCCATTGACGGTTGGACCAGCGCCTTCCCAGGTTCGAGCACGATCTGCCTGAGGTTTGGAAGTGCGCTTGCAGCATCGCGGAGCACACCGTCGACGTGTTCACCAAAGGACCGGTCGAAGTCCTCGGGGAACCACCCGCCTCCAATATCAATGCACTCAATACGATGATCGGTCAGGTCGTCGATGTTCTTTGCCCAGTAGAACGCCGAGCGGCACACGTGCCACCATTGTTCAACGCCAATAAAGTCGCTTGCGACGTGGAAATGGAGTGCAAGCGACTGGCTGTTGGGAAGCCGTCGCAAGAACCCGATCATGCGCCCAAAGTCGTTGGGCTGAGAAAGATCGACACCGAAACGTGAGTCTGTTGACGGCAGGCGCAACCGAGCTCCTATGAATGTTGCCCGCGGGGAACCTCGCATTACCCATCGAGCCAAAGATTCCAGTGAATCGGCGAAGGCCGCATGGAATCGTGGGCCTCTTGGATCCCGCAGCTGAGGTGGCTGCGCCGGCCCGTTGATGACCACCTGCTCTGCAGAAAATCCAGTACGGAGCACGTGTCGGAGTTCGGAGGCACTGATAACCTCTGCCAAGAACCCGTGCTCGAGCGCCAGCTTAAGAAACTCCGCAGCAGGATTTGTCTTCACGCTGTAAGCAATGCGAGTTCTAACCCCGACGCCGCTCCCCTTGATCGCGAGGCGCTCGGCGGTTGAGAACCTGCTTTCGGCCACTCCACTCAGAAGGACTCGACAAGGGGTCGTTCGGACGGCGTTTGCGGATGCAGCCAGCTCGGAGACAACCGTCTCAGGGATGGGAGAACGTGGGGCGCGGTCTTGGGAAAGGGGCGTTGAACGCGAGAGGCGCTTCGCGAGCGCCGGCATGCCTGAGGGGTGCTTGGCGAGCGGACGCTTTAGCGAAGGCGCAGGGCCCGGCATCGGAAGTGGCAGGCCCATCCGTGCGGGCACCTCAACCACGATCCGGGTGAACATGTCCGCGACGCGGCGTACGGGGGTTGCACGACCGAAACCGGCAGCCTCAACAAGCTTGCCGGGCAAGTTGTGGCCGGCCAGGGTGGCGCCGTACACCCAGGCTGGGAAGCGCGGGTTCCAGTCGATCAAGAAGAGGTCGCCATGGAGGTCGCGAATACATTCAAGCTCACCCCCGCCGGTCCAGTTCAAGCTTCGCGCTCCAGCCTCGAGCCGTTCGGCGAGCCTAGGCGGCATCTCGGAAACGCTTCCAGCCCACGTCTTCCCTTCGGGGGTCTGGAGGCGCTTCTGCATGTAGACCGCGTCAAGGAGTTCGCCTTCGTATGCGGAGAAGGCGATTGACTCCTCATTCCCGACGACATTGGCCTGCAGGAAGAGAGCGTCGGTGGACCAACTCTCTGAGAGTTCCTCGCGCGCCTCCACGAACTCGGCCCAACGGGTCACCCGCCGCGCTTCGTAGTCCGGCCCCTTCAGCCACACGTTCCAGTCATGGAGTCTGCAAAAGGCGTGGAGTACCCAGTCGGTATTGCAGGCCACCTCGAAGGGGGGGATCTTGAGTCCCATGGATGCGCCAGCGCTGATATAAGGCTTTGAAACCGCGGGCAGCGCCGATGGCGGAGGGATGAGCAGCCCCTGCAGAACGGGTCCGGATGCGAGCCAGCGGGTTTCGAGGTCAAGGCAAGAGATCCACGCGCCGTCCCGTGCGACCGCTTCCTCCACATGGGCCCGATGCAAGGCGAGATCGAGTTCTGGCCACGGCCTGGCAACCTGCACGCGATCGAAGACTTCGCAGTGAAGGCCGGAACTCGCGGTGGAGTAGTCGACGCCTATCAGAACGCAGTCTGGGAAGGCCAACCTGAGGGAGCGCGCCACCCCCACACCGGGCGATGGATTCGGGCCACTGTGCAGACCACTGACGTAAACTGTTAGCATCGGCTCTGGCCCCCAGTCTTGAGTGGCCTTACTGGAGGCCCAAGTGGGCCGCCGGTCCATAGTAATTTTTAAATAGTGCTCTCCGCACTTCGGCTGTCAAGTGAGGGCAATTATTAGGTAGTGTCCGTCCTGCAACAGAGGGCTTCGGCTCGCGCGGTGGCAAGGGTGGCCGTGCGTGAGGCGATGTCCAGGGCGCGCGGGGGCCCCGAGGTCGGGATGTGGCTGGCGGAGCGTGGCGGCGCCTGATGCGACCTGGCCGCGCGTCGCGCGCGGGCGCGCCACGGGCGGTGCGAGCGTCGGCGGTGGAGCTGCAACGGTGGTGAACGAGGCGGCGCGGGCCGCTCGGGCCAAGCGATGGCGCGCGGGGGTGAGCAGATTGGCGGCGAGCACGGCGGTGCGGACGTAGGTCTGGAAGCCCGCGGCCCCTTTCCAGACGCAGCGCGGGAGGCCGAACACGCGCTTGAGGAGCGAGATGGCGCTCTCGATGCCCGCGCGGAAGTCGCGGAGCTTCCGATAGACCCAGCTGTTCTGGACCATCGCGGGCACGGCGAGGCCCCGTTTCTTCGAGAAGCTGACACGCGACATCCGAAATTCCCCGGGCATTTGACATTTGAAATTCCCCACCGTCACCGAGGGAGGACGGTGTGGACGAGCAGGGGCTGAGGGGTGCAGCGTTGCCCGCGACGACCAGCGCGGGGGCAGCGGCGCTCAAGGAGCAGCAGGTGCAGGAGATCGTCGGGCGGCTGGCGCGCGGCAAGTCGGTGTCGGCCGTGGCGGCAACGCTGGGGCTTGATCGGAAGACGGTGCGCGCCTGGAGGCGGCAGGGGGCGTGGCGTCCTCGGCGGGGCGGGCGGCGCCGCTCGATCCTGGACGGGCAGGCCGCGTGGCTGCGGGCCCGGGCGCCGGAGGTGGGCTACAACTGCGCGGTGTTGCTGCGGGAGCTGCGGGCGCGGGGCTATGCCGGCAGCGTGGGCCAGGTGCACCGCTTCGTGCGCCCGCTCCGCGTGGCGGCCCGGCAGGCGGCCCGCCATGCCACGACCATCAACATCAAAGGCGAATCGTACCGACTGAAGGAGAAGCGCCGGGCCGGTCTCCTACGCCCGGCCCAGCTGGCCGAGGTGACCGCCACGGCCTAACCAGGTGGGGAGTTTCAAAAGACAAATGCTGGGGAAAAGCGGAAGACGATTGCCAGAAGCAGACGTCTTGTACGGGCAGAGCCTTGGCGGCGGCGAGATTGGCGGCGGACGCGAAGCCGCCGTCGAAGCTCGCTTGGCGCGGCGGGCGGCCGAAGAGCGTGCCCTGGCGGCGGAGCATCGGTACCGTCCAGGTGCGGTCGGCCGGATTGCCCTTGGGGATGGCACAATCGAGGATGAGCCCGGAGGCGCCGCCCGTGAGGAAGATCTTGTGCCCGTAGGAGGTATCGCGCCGGTCTTTGACGATCACGTCGGTATGCGTCACGAAGAGCGAGACGAGCTTCTCCTTGGCGGGGACGGCCTCGCCGTGCAGCACGCGGCGCGTGGCTTGGCTGATGACGTGCTGGGCGCGCGGGAGCATCTCGCTGAGCTTGCGGCGGAGCCGGAGCAGCGCCCGCGTGGGAGGCAGTCCCTCGAGGTGAGCCAGGGCGCAGTCGGCAAAGTCATGACGCCGGAGCTAGTCGTCCTTCCACGCAGCGTACTGGCCCGCACCGGGCGCGAACTCCTTCATATGGAACGGCGGCGTGATCCTATACCCTGCGAGGAGGGCAGCCCACTCCTGCTCGAACAGCAGCCACTTCTTTTCGGAGGACACGAAGCCAGAGACGAACAGCGCCGTGCCGCTGTCGGGATGACCACTGGCATCGAAGTACGCTGCGAACGTTGCCATGTACCGCCGCGCCGGACTGTGACGGAGCCACGTCGCCCACGCCGGGTGGCGAAGCACCGAGTAGCCGTGCCGACTGGCGGCGCTCACGGCGCCACCGCATCGTAGGGAGAGGCGGGCGCTGAGTCAAGTATATGACTGCCCCAAAGAGCCCGAACGAAGCCCCGCCCCCGCCTAGGTGTTCAACATCGAGCGAAACGGGTGTCCGACTTGCTCCGAAACAGGTGTCCGAGATCAACCGAAACGGGTGTCCGACTTGGGCCGAAATCCGCAATTGCCCAAGTACGGGACCACGGGGCGGCGGATTGCTTGACGAGTGGTAGGGTTTACTCCAGGATAGAACCTGTCGCGGTGAGGTGGGACATGTCGCCAACGATTACGGATGTTCCTGACATTCTTGTAGGGCATTCGACCGATGAGGACGGCGGCACCGGGTGCTCGGTCCTTCTCGGACCGCTGGCGGGTATGCCCTGTACGGTATTTGTGCCTGGTCGGGCCCTGGCCTCGCGCGAGCTATACACGTGTCGGGCCGAGTCGCTCGCCGGACGCGTGGACGCCATTCTGCTTACGGGAGGCTCCGCATACGGCCTGGCTGCCGCTGATGGCGTGATGCGGTGGCTCGAGACTCGGGGCCGGGGCTTTTCAGTTCAGCACGGAGTCGTTCCTATTGTGCCGGCGGCTGGACTCTTCGACTTGTTTCCGTGCGGGCGCTTCGATGCGCGGCCCACGCCGGAGATGGGTGCCGAAGCGTGCGAGAAAGCAAGTAAGATTGTGCCGGAGGGGTCGGTCGGTGCCGGCACCGGCGCTACGGTTGGGAAGGTCCTCGGTCCGGGGCAATGTATGAAGGCTGGTATAGGGACATGGTCTGTCCGATCGGGGGCTCTCGTCGTAGGAGCGATGGCGGCAGTAAACGCGCTAGGCGACGTTGCAGACTCATCCGGAACCATCCTTGCAGGAGCTCGCAAGCCTGAGGGTGGCTTTGTGGGTGCGCACTCGCTATTGGCGAGTGGCGCCGCGACGGTTAGCTCGTTGCTCTCGTCTGAGATGTCGCTGCCACAGACCGTTCTCGCTGTAGCCGCCACCAACGCGCGGCTCGACCGTGTGGCGCTGGGTGGCGTCGCCAAGGCCATGGCGCACGCGATCGCCCGGCGTATCCTCCCCTGCAGCACTGCGGTCGACGGCGACATATGTTTCGCATGTTCGGCCGGGGATCTTGCAGTCAGCCCCATACAGGTCGAAGAGCTTGCTCGTGGCGCAACGGAAATGGCTATCGAGCGGGCGGTCCGGATGGCGAAAGGCAGGGATGGAGTGCCGGGGCTGGCAGATCCGACGGGGAGTTGATGAGGTCATGGAGTGATAAGGCGATGAGGTGATGTGGGCCACGAAGCCCGATGCCGGCGCCCCTCGTCACCTCATCACTTCATCACGTGATCACCTCCCCGACGTCACGTCCCCCGCTGCCACCGGGCGAGCAGCTCCCCCACCTGATCCTCGGCGTGCTGGGCGGCCCGGATGCTG
>JAJYKO010000210.1 GCA_021788565.1 Chloroflexota bacterium | reverse complement strand
TTCCAGCCCCCTCTGCTAATCAGAGGGGGCGGGTCCACCGAGCTAGGCCAGGTTCTCCACGATCATGGCGATACCCTGGCCGCCACCGACGCAGAGGGTCGCGAGGCCGTACTTGCCGCCTCGCCTCGCCAGCTCGTACATGAGGGTCACCAGGATCCTGGCGCCGCTCGCCCCCACCGGATGGCCCAGGGCGATGGCTCCACCGTTGACGTTCACCCTCGATCGGTCGGGTTCGAGTTCCCTCAGCACCCCCAGGGACTGAGCCGCGAAGGCCTCGTTCAACTCGATCAGATCCATATCGGAGAGCCTCATGCCGGTCTTCTCCATCACCTTCCTGACTGCCGGCACCGGACCCAGGCCCATCACTCGCGGCGCCACCCCTGCCCAGGCGTAGCCCACTATCCTCGCCTGGGGCCGAACGCCGAGTTCCCTGGCCGTGCCTGCCGACATCACCACCATCGCGGCAGCCCCATCGTTGATACCCGAGGCGTTGCCGGCCGTGACGGTGCCGTCGGCCTTGAAGGCGGGCTTCAGCTTGGAGAGCTTCTCCATGTTAGTGCCAGGGCGGGGATGTTCGTCCTTGTCCACCACCAGGGCCGGGCCCCTAGCCTGGGGCACCTCCACCGGCACGATCTCGTCTCTAAACCGGCCGCTCTCTATAGCAGCGGCAGCCTTCGCCTGGCTCTCCACGGCAAACTGGTCCTGCGCCTCCCGGGTAATCCCCATCTCCTCGGCAACGTTCTCGGCAGTTATCCCCATGTGGTAGCACTCGATGGCGCAGGTGAGGCCGTCGGAGATCATGCTGTCCACCAATTCGCCATTGCCCATCCGGTAGCCGAAGCGGGCCTTGCGCAGGATGTAGGGAGCGGTGGACATGCTCTCGGTACCCCCGGCGACGACGATTCGCGAGTCGCCCAGCATGACCTCTTGGGCCGCCATGGCCACTGTGCGCAGCCCCGAAGCGCAAGCCTGGTTGATGGTCGCCGCCGTGGCCTCCACTGGGATCCCCGCCTGAATGGCTACCTGGCGGGCCACGTTCATCCCCTGGCCACTCTGGATGACGTTGCCGAACAGGAGCTCGTCCACCCGAGCCGGCTCCACGCCCGCCCGCCTCAAGGACTCGGCCGCGGCAACGGCACCCAGCCTCGCCGGGTGCACATCCGCAAAGACTCCCCCTAGAGTTCCAACCGCCGTCCGGACTGCTCCCGCCAGAACGATATCTCCCGCCATTGGTGCCTCCTCAGCTTCGAAATTGAGCCCGAGACCCCGTCAGCAGCCGGCGACTGTCTGGCCGAGGGTTGCGACGGGGAAATGAGATTGCATTCCACGTCCCGCAAGGTCCGCGCCCGACTCCCGATTGTGACGGCAGTTGGCCATAAGTTTATCGTACTATCGCGCGAGGCAATAGAGGCAGGACGTCGTGGCTTCGCTTTAAATCTGGAGCCAACCCCCGTCGAGCGTGAAAGCCTGAGCGGTGATGCTGGCCGCGGCCTCGGAGCAGAGGTAGGCGGCCATGTACCCAATCTCCTCAGGCGTTATGAGCCGCTTCTGGGGTACCGGACGCAGGATCACCTCGGAGAGCACCTGATCCTCAGGCAGATTGTGAGTGGCCGCAAGGTCCTTCAACTGGTTGCGCACCAGCGGGGTGTCCGCGTAGCCCGGGCAGATGGCGTTGCAGGTGATGCCGTCGGTCGCAGTCTCCAGAGCCACCACGCGGGTCAGGCCCAGCATTCCGTGCTTGGCGGAGACATAACCCGCCTTGAAGGCCGAGGCGTACTTACCGTGAACCGAGGAGATGTTGACGATGCGTCCCCAGCCCCTTTCCCTCATGCCCGGGACCACTGCCTGGGAAAGCAGGAAGGGTCCGACCAGCATCACCTCCAGCAATCGGCGGAAGATCTCCGGCGGGAAGTCCTCCAAGGGTGCAACGTGCTGGAAGCCCGCGTTGTTGACCAGGATGTCGATCCCCCGATTCTTGACAAGCTGAACGTAGCCTGGGTCGACGATGTCGCCCGCGAAGGCCTCAGCCTCCGGCAGGGAGGATGCCGCCTTCTCGGCTCGTTCAGGCACGATGTCGTTGATCAGCACCCTCGCCCCTGAACCGGCCAGGATCGAGGCGATGGCAAGCCCTATTCCGGAACCCGCCCCGGTCACCAGCGCAGTCCGACCCTGGAGGTCCACCGACATGTTGAACTTGGGATGGTCGCCCTTCGCCATCGTTATATCCTCCCAGTGAGTCGCGAGCCGCATCTTCCCGGCTCGCGACTCACGGCTTAGCTATCAGCCTTACGCCAGAGACGTTCTCTCGACCGCCTCGCCCTTCAACCTCCCCATCTCGTCCGGCGCGATATCTCGACGGAAAGTCTCAACCGCGAACAAGAGGGAGACAACGGTGATGGCGCTCAGGCCCATCATGTATAGCGCGATGGGCGTCGTGCCCATGTTGAGCTGCAGCAGCGCCGTGGCAATGACCGGGGACAGGCCACCGGCGAACACTGAAGCAAGTTGGTAGCCAATCGAGACGGCACTGTAGCGCACCTTGGTACCGAACAACTCCGACAGGAAGCTGGCCTGGGGGCCGTACATGGTGGCGTGGCCAAGCAGGCCCAGGGCTACCGCTGCAGTCATGATCCAGAACTGCTGGGTGTTGATCATAGAGTAGAAGAAGAAACCCACCAGCCCTGCCCAGATAGCACCTGCCATGTAAAGCGGCCGCCGCCCAAGGCGATCAGAGAGGGCTCCTGCAGACGGCATCATGAAGATTTCGATGAGCGCTGCGGTCGTCACTGCGGCCAGGATGGTTCCGCTGGGCACCTTGGCCACCAGGGTAGCATACGTGACCACGAACGTGGAGTAGATGTAGAACATCCCGTTCTCGGCGAAGCGGACGCCCATCGCGATCAGGATCTCCTTGGTGTGGTAGCGAAACGCGTCCGCCAGGGGTACCCTGGACTCCTGATTAGTCTCCTTCACCTTGGTGAACATCGGCGACTCTGCCACGGAGAGTCGCACCCAAATGCCCACGGCGACCAGCACAATGGCCAGCAAGAAGGGTACGCGCCAGCCCCAGGCCAGGAAGTCGGCTTGCGGCAGACGCGTGAATAGCCCCAATACCCCGCTAGACAGCACTAAGCCCAGCGGTACACCTGTCTGCGGCCAGCTGCCGTAGAAGCCGCGCCGGCCCGCGGGTGCATGCTCGACCGCCATCAGCACAGCGCCACCCCACTCGCCTCCTATAGCAAAGCCCTGCAATAGGCGCATGAGTACCAGGAGCAGCGGAGCCCAGACCCCGATGCTGGCATATGTCGGCACGAAACCGATCAAGACCGTCCCCAACCCCCCAATTGTCAGGGTCAGAAACAGCATCATCTTCCGTCCGACCCTGTCGCCGAAGTGGCCGAAGACGATTCCGCCGATCGGCCGCGCGATGAACCCCATGGCGAACGTTAAGAGCGACAACAAGGTGCCAACCGCCGGGTCGAACTCGGGGAAGAACAGCTTGTTGAACACCAGGGCCGCGGCGGTGCCGTAGAGGAAGAAGTCGTACCACTCGATGGTAGTGCCGATGAAACTCGCGAATGCCACTTTTGTGATATCGCGCTTGGTCTCTGGTTCCGTCTGTCCGACGCGCTGCATGGTCATAACCCCCATAGAGACTTGAACGACCCTCGTCCGACTATCCGAGGGTAATACGGCGCCACGTAGATCCAGATATGTCCTGTGACTGCATATGTCCTGTGACTGCCTTCCAAGCCCCTTGGCTCGGGACTGATCCGCACCGGGCTTCTGGGATGCCTTCTTACCTCCTTTCTGCAGCGAACCTGCGGTGGTCGATTCGAGAAAGCAACGCCCTTGTGCGCAGTGCGAACAGCTTCGTTCAGTCTTCCCGTCCGACGGTCTGCCTACGCTGCCAGGTACAGACTCACGATCTCATCGGCTGTGGGAACACGGGGGTTGTTGGCCGGGCTGCCGCTGGCAATAGCCTCCGAGGCCATCTTGGCTGCCGCCTGCTCCAACGCGGCCCGCGAGATCCCATATTCGGCAAGGGTGGGAATCCTCACCTCCCGGCACAGCGCCACGACCGACTCCAGCCCCCGCTTGGCCGCGGAGAGGTCGTCCAAGCCTTCCACCTGGGCGCCCAACGCCCCGGCGATGTCCCGGTACCGACGCGGGGCCGATGGGATGCTGTACTCCATCACCGTGGCAAGGAGCATGGCGTTGGACGCCCCGTGGGGCACCCCGAACGCCGCTCCGAGGGGACGGGACATGCCGTGAAGCAGCGCCACCGAGGAGTTGCAGAACGCCATGCCGCCCTCCAGCGCCCCCAGCGCGGCCTCAGTGCGAGCCGCCACGTCCTCGGGATCGGCAAACGCCCGCCGCACCGACCAGGCCATGCGCCGGATGGCGGAGAGAGCGAGGTGATCCGATATCGGGTTGGCCCTGCGGCTCACGTACGCCTCAATCCCGTGCGTCATGGCATCCACGCCGGTGTTGGCCGTTATGTCGGGGGGCATGGTAACTGTGAGGGACGGATCCAGGATGGATGCCGATGGGACGATCTTCCAGTCCAGGTAGGGCAGCTTGGCGTGGGTTGAGGGGTCCCCGATTATGGCGGTGCGGGTGGCCTCGCTTCCGGTGCCCGAGGTGGTCGGCACCGCCACGAGGGGGGCCCCCTTAAGGGGGAACTTGTTCAGCCCGAAGTAGTTAACCATCGGCCCTACGTTGGTGGCCAGCATGGAGGCGCCCTTGGCCGTGTCGATGACGGAGCCTCCCCCGATGGCCACGATCCCGTCGGCGCCGGAACTGACGAAGGCCGCCAGCGCCCCATCCACCTCCACCGTGGTCGGCTCGTGCGGGACCGCGTCGAACACCCCGGCGAAGCGTACCGACGAGGAGAGGGCTTCCACGACTTCGACCACTCGCGGCAGCTTGCCGACTGTGGGATCGGTCACCATGAGCGGCCGCTCTATCCCGACTTCGCGAAGGACCTCCGGTAGCGTTGCAGCGAGGATGCCCCATCCGAACTTGAGGATGCCGGGGGTACGGAATTCGAAGGGTTGAAGGCCGTTGAGTCCCGAGGATTCATTCATGGTTCGTCATCCTTTCTCGGCACTGCCCTCGTCGAAGTGAGATGTTACCTGCTTGGACGCGATCGCGAAGGCCGCCAATCGAGCGATAGTTCTGCGCTGATATACCACCCCATGGGTATGCGTCGTCGAGACTGCGGTGTATGTCGGGGATTGTCAATCCACCTTCTTATGGTTTCTCAGGATGAATCATCCCAGGTTCTCTTCGTCTGCTACGCGAAGACGATGCTGGCGCGGGTCACCTCGCGCCGCTCCGACTTACCCAAAGCCTCGGTGATCTCGTCGAACTCGAACTCGCCATCCAACAACCTGTGGAAGGGAAATCGCTCGACATTGCGCTCGAGGAAGCGGAGCGCCTCCAGCAGGTAGTGGGGCTCGTACCGCATAGCGGCAATGATGGTAATCCCCCGGCGGGTAAGGAGGCCGGGGTCGAAGGGCACCAACTGCCCTGGATTGATGTTGCCAATGGAAACGTAGCGGCCGCCCGGGCGTACCAGATGGATGGCTTCGGCGAAGGCTGCCGGCACGCCGGTCAGCTCGATGCCGACATCGGCGCCGTATCCGTTGGTAAGGTCCATCACAGCGCTGACCCGCTTGTCGATAGTGTTCAGGTCTTTCAGGTCCAGAAGGTGGTCGGCCCCGAAGCTTCGGGCCTGCTCCAGTCGACCGCTCACCCCCTCGATGACGATAACCCGGGCGCCCCGCTCTTTGGCAACAGCGACGGCGTTGAGCCCCAGGCCGCCCGCGCCCTGGACCAGAACGGTCTCCCCGGCCCGCAGGCCAGCTTTGTCCAGGCCGTACATAACCTGGGAGAGGGCACAGTTGGCACTAGCCGCCGCCGAATCCGGTACCGAGTCGGGCACCCTGTATACCCACTGGTCCGGATTGATGTAGTAGTGCGTGGCGAAGGTACCGTGGAAGTGGGGTTCATCATCCGGGTGTTTCACCCAGTGATCGTAGCTGCGCTCGCACATCTGGGGCTGGCCGTTGCGGCAGGCGCGGCACTTGCGGCAGACTTGAAAATAGGTGCAGACCACCCGATCACCGGGTCGGATCGGCTGACCCGCGAAGTCGGTAGAGACCCCTTGCCCTAGCTCCAGCACCTCTCCAAGCATCTCGTGACCCAGGATAGCGGCCTTGAGGGTAGGGTGCAGGCCGCGCCAGATGTGCAGCTCGGAGCCGCAGACGTTGGAGCGGCGGACCGTCGCGAGGATGGCTCCTGGCCCCGGTGTTGGAAGGTCATATTCCTTGTAAACGATCGAACCCGGCCTATCCATGTAGGCCACTTTGCCCTTCATCGGCGTTCACCTCATTTTTAGGAAATGAGTATGTGCTTTGCCCCTAGAAACCGGGCGGGAAACCATCCTAGAACAGCCGCATCCACGACGGTTCATTGCACCGGTGGCGTGTAGTTCAGCGTCATAGCGAAAAGCCACATCAGAAACAGCACCAGTGGGAGACGGACTATGAGCTGCAGGATCGAGTAGCCGACCACTCCCTGGCCCTCACGTTGACCAGCCCCAGCAGCGGCAGCATCCAGAATGGATTGATCAAGTTTGGCAGCGCCTCGATGACCCACTTACTGCCGTCAGATGGCACGAACACCCCCAGGATGGCTGAGTAGAGGCCCGCCAACAGAGGGTAGGTTTGGTGGGTCGTTATGGACCATCAACAGGGCTGCTGAAGAGGAGAAGCCAAATACTTCCCAGGCCGAGATAGCCTGCGGCCCCTATGGCCCGAAAATCGATGTTAGGTATCCTCCGGATCAGCAGACCGCTGAATATCAAGCTGAATCCCCACGAAAGGAGCGAAGTCAGGGTGGAGAAGAAGGCCACGAATGCAATGGCGCCTCTCGGCGTCTTAGGCACATCGGCGAGTTGTTGGATCAGTCCATAGACGAAGGGAGTGGAAGCTACCACGTAGCCGCCGATGATGATCATGGCCATCTGCATTGTAAATGGGATCAGAACCCAGAAGCCCTTACCTCCCTCCAGGGCCAGTTTCTGCGGGCTCTCACCGAGCAGTAGTCCTCCTATAAAGGTGACGACGATGCCCAGTAGCGCGAAGACAAAAGCGTCGGGGAACCAGCGCTCACTCCAATCGGCAATAGCCAGCCCCAGACGCATGAATCCACTTTCTCGTGGGACCTCGTGTGTAACAGACGGTGTCCCCTCCATACAAATTCCCCCTTCTCGAAAGAGAACGCGGCTGTGATCAACCGGCTCCAGTCAGGATTGGGAGGCCCTCAGCGGAGTCAAGGTTCTCTGGAACCCTACATCTCACCCGCCTTGGTCTTGACGCAGGGGCGAGATTCAAGACGGACGCATGGACAGAACTTGTGGAACGATGGGAATCGCCTGAGGAGCGCAAGGGGGATAACGGCTAACTGCTCGGATCCGGCAGCCCTTTAGCGTTACAGCTAGGGAGATAGTGGCGCGCGCCGGATAGCGATTGTGCGATATCACTTCGGCACCTCCCTGGAGGACGAAGCGGGCAGCCACAACGCAATGGTTCAAGGCAACAAAAAGGGCGACGCCAGACCCCCTTCGACAACAAAGAGCCTCGGCGCCACCTTGCACCAAGACAATTATACACGTTGCTCAGAAATGATCAATATCCACTTGGCAGCCACAGGGCCAGCACAATCGAGCCGGCCAGAATAGTCGCGGCTACAAAACCGAAGCCGAGAACGAAAGAGGCGCTCGTATCCAGAATATAGCCGATTATCGGGGGAAAGGCGAGGGCTCCGAGGTTGGAGACGAAGGTCACGATGCCGAAGCTACGGCCTATGGACTCCGCGTCAGATACCCGCGACGTGGTGGAGAAGATAGCACCAAATGGAACGCTGGAGAACCAGCCAAAGACGAGGAAGGCGACCACCTGGAGGAGCAGCCCCGGGGCCACGGGAGCGATGCCGATGAATGCCGCGGTTGCCAGGCAAGAGCCCACTATCATCTGCCGCTCGCGTCTCGCCGACAGAGCCCC
>JAJYKO010000209.1 GCA_021788565.1 Chloroflexota bacterium | reverse complement strand
GACCGTCCGCAACGTCGAGCTGGCCGGCTTCGTGGACCTCTCGGTGGAGGACCTCCGCCTCGACATCTTCAAGCGAATCGAGGCAAAGGCCCCGTCGTTCGAGGGCGGTGTGGAGTGAGGCGTGAGCCGAGACTCCGCCTCACGCCTCACGGATTCGCTGTTTCCTGCTGGCTGGAGACACCGTCGGAAGGGTGAAGTGGAACGCTGTGCCTCTTCCGAGTTCGCTCTCCGCCCAGACCCTTCCGCCGTGGGATTCCACAAGCTGTTTCACCACGGCAAGGCCCAGTCCGGTGCCGCCGCTGGCCCGGGCCCTCGACTTGTCCACCCTGTAGAAGCGGTCGAAGATGTGGGGCAGATCCTCCGGGGGAATTCCTGAGCCGGTGTCGGTGACCGTGACCTCCACGAGGAAGGGTGTCCCCATTCTGAGTTCTGAGTTCTGGGTTCTGGGTTCTGGGCGTTGGGTGCTGAGTCCTGAAGACCGATAACCGACCGCTGAAAGCTGACGGCTAATGGCTGATAGCTCGATCCTCCCTCCGCTCGGCGTGTAACGAAGGGCGTTCGCGATCAGGTTCCGCAGGATCTGACCGACCCGGTCCGGATCAACCAGGACAGGCGGCAGCCCTCCCGCGATACTCGCCTCGACGCGAACCCCCCTGCCCTCGGCCCGCGCCTGCACCCCGGCCACGGCGCCCTTCACGAGCTCCCCGAGATCCGTCGGCTCAGGATGCAGCTTGAGCTGCCCCGACTCGGCAAGCGAAAGGTCCCTCAGGTCGGTGACCAGCCTGGTCAGGAGCGCCGTCTCCTCCTGCAAGGAGCCGATTCTCTCCGGCGTCGGATCGGCGACGCCGTCGGCGATGGCTTCAAGGTTCCCCTGGATGACAGCGATGGGTGTTTTGAGCTCGTGGGCGATGTCGGAGAACAGGCGCCTCCTCTGCTCCTCGGTCTTCGCCAGGCTCGCGGCCATGATGTTGAAGGCGTCGGCCAGGGAGGCCAGTTCGTCCTTCGAGCGGACCTCGACCCGCTGAGAGAAATCCCCCGAGGCCACCCGACCCGCGGCAACGGTGAGGTGCCTCAGGGGCGAGGTGATGCCTCGACTGAGTAAGAGGCCAAGCGACACCGCCGCCAGGACCGCCAGCGCACCCGCGATCCAGGTGGCCTGGGCCACGGCTTCCAGATAGCGCTGCGCCGAGTTGCTCCCTGTGGAAGAGAGAGCCGTTGAGCCAGGCGCCGGCGAAGAACCGGGGGAAGCCGGGGACTGCGACCCCGTCCCACCCCTGAACCCAGACGTGCCCATCATCCCGCCGGAGCCGCCCATCATGTTGCCCGTCGTGCCACTCATCATGGAACTGATCAAGGGGTCGTCGATGATGTACAGCTTTCCCACCACCTTGCCACCGGCGGTCAACGTCACTTGCCGCCACGAAGCTGGATTCGGCAAATGACCACCGGTGAGCTGACCGGCCGAGTCCGCGACGACCCCGCCTGATGTGTCAACCACGACGAGCCGGGTGCCGGTCGAGTGGGAGAGGGGCATGAGCGCGGCCGCGGCGCTTTGCCATCCACCCGTCTCGTAGCTGTTGACCACGTAATCGGCGATCCGCTGGTCCTGGGCCTGAACTCCCTGCTCCACATAGCTTCCAAAAGCGTTGGACGTGAGGCGGTTGGCAAGGAAAGCCACGATCAACACGCCGACCAGCGCGACGAGCGTGAACCCCGCGACTAATTTGAAGGCCATGCTGCGCATCAATCCAGTGTCCAAGATCCCAGTATCCAAGATCGATAGCCTTGTCGATCTGCGGCTGTTCGAGGCCTCCGCACAACCGGTTGAACTGCTCCGCGTTGATCACGCCGCCGAGCATGATCAGTAGCAGCGCCGAACGACGGATTGGGCAGAGGGCTCACCAGCCCCCCGCCCAATCCTGCCGTATCCGTCGATAGCCCCTCAGCTGCCGATCTGCTTCTCGCTTACGAAGGTCCCATGCCAGGTATGATACCAGACCTGGCCGGTGTAGCCGTTCACGCTGAGCATCCCCACGGTCTTGCCGCCCTGTGAGAAGTCCATCGTGTAGTAACCGTAGAAGGTCGAGGGGTCAGTCGCCGACTGGGCACCAGGAAAAGCCTGAGCCAGATAGGCGTTGGCGTCCTTGATGGCCTGGTCCGCCGTCACCGGCATGGTCGCCGTCGGCTGCTGGGCCTGGCCACTCCACGGGCCAAAGCCGCCCATCATCCCACGGCCCATCATGCCGTACTTCGTGTTCCACATCATGTTGGGCCCGGGCTCAGGGTAGACCGCGCCACTGTATCGATTGACCAGTAGCTCGAAGGCGTGTACGCCGGTGTCCTTCTCCTTGACCTCGACATAGAAGTTGTACTGGAACTCCATGATCTCGCTGATTGCCAGGTTCTGATCCCCATAGCTCGATATGGCCTGCTGGGCATCCTGCTGAGCCTGATCCACGCTGATGGGATTGCCGGTCGGCTGCTGGGCGCCGCCCCACCATCCACCCATCATGCCGCCCATGCCCCATCCACCGCCAGGTCCGTACCCCCCGAAGCCGCCCATCATGCCGCCGGGTCCCCATCCACCGTTGGGTGTCTGGGCAAAGACGCTCCCTGCCACGAGGACGGTCAACGCCGCCGCACTGGCCAAGGCCGCAACCAGAACCGCTGTCTTGCGTGTCATCTTTTCCCTCCTTCTGTTAGTCACGGTGCGGCCGGTCTGCCCGCCGCCCTCCACTGCTAAAGGCTACCTCCAGTTTGTGAATAACCTGTGAAGCACTTGTGGGATTACTGTGAAGCCTCTGTCCAGATCCGGCCGACTGGTTGCGGATTACAGCTTTGAAGCTCAGCTTCGTCTCAGACCCGGCTCAGGCGAAGCTCGGGTTGATTATCCAGCCTGAGCGGTGCCAGACGACTTCACCGCGATCGTGGTCCCAGTGCTGGTCGCCATGTACTTGTGCCTCGCTGGTAATTTGAGTCAGGCAGATTCCAATCCCTCCCTGGCCCTCAGTTCCTCATAACCGACGTCCGCAAGGATCTCCCCCTTGTTAGCCGCATCCGACACGACGGCGGTTAGTTCGCTCGCGCAATTCCTCGTAGAACTCTCATCATCCTCTCAGGAGCATCTCAGCTTGGATTAAGGATGATTTGGGACTATTTCTGAGTGTCTGGATGTCCTGAGTTCCTGGGAATAGTGGCAGCTCACGGCGGGAGACTCGCAGGGGAGTTGGCAATGAGCGGGCACTTCTGCCCTGAGCGTGGAACCTCAACCGGGGCGTGATAACACATCCATCCTGGACCTGGGGGTGGCCCGTGCACTCGTGTCTCGAATGTGCGCTTGGTCTGGCGAGACAAATCGTGACGCCAGGTTCGAGGAAGCGACAAGTCTTTTCGTTAAAGTGCCCCGATGGCGTGGACCTCTCGGTCATGGCGGCACACCTTAACCATCCGCCCAGATCGCCCGGTGGTTGGTTACACGCGGACCGCCGGACCACTGGCCCCACGCCCTGGAGCGTATCCACCGAGTCGACAAAGCTGGGGCGTGCGCCACCGGCGGCTCCGGAATCGGACTCACCGTCGCTAGCTCTCGGCCGGAGTGGAGGGCAGCCTCGCTTGACCAGAAAGCCCACGGCCTGCCGGGACGCAACCTTGTCCCACGTCCCGTCTTGATCACGCTGCGTCGGCCTAACCAGTAACCGAGAGACGGTTGTGCAACCAGTTTCGACAATCTTCGTGAAAGGACCTACGCAATGTCGCGCATCGCACAATGGCGAAGTACCGTCGACGACCCGCCCATCACAAGAGCGCTATTCTCCGACACTCGGCTCTCCTGGCTCTGGCTCCTAGTCAGGCTCTACATGGGGTACACTTGGATCAACTCCGGACTCGGAAAGCTGGCCAGCACGGAATGGACCGTGACCGGCAACTCCCTCAAGAACTACTGGGTTGGCGCCGTCGCCATTCCCGCCACGGGTAAGCCCGCCGTCACCTTCGATTGGTACAGGGATTTCCTCGTTTTCATGCTGAACGGCGGTCACTACGTCTGGTTCGGCAAACTGGTCGTCGCTGGGGAGTTGCTTATTGGCACCGCCATGATACTCGGGGCCTTCGTGGGCGTGGCTGCCCTCGCGGGCGGCTTCATGAATTGGAACTTCATGATGGCTGGTACCGCCAGCATCAATCCGGTGCTCTTTCCCCTATCTGTTATCTTGATCATGGCCTGGAAGACGGCGGGGTACGTCGGCGTCGATCGCGTTCTTCTGCCGGCACTGGGCACTCCATGGCGACCAGGCATTGTCTTTGTCAGGGGTGGAACTCCTCAGCCGTCCGCAGTCGGGGCAGAGACTCCCTGACTGAGGAACCACTGATTCGACAGCCTCAAGGGTAGTTGCGCAGGCGAGAAATGTGAGGCGGGATCGGACACCGTACTGGCTCCCGCCTCACCTCTTATCCAGTGCTGGCCTCGTCATTTTCCCTGTCTCGTCCCACGCTCGATTGTCTTTGGTCCGCTCCTGTTCGGCCGCGTTGCCCTGAATGGCTCCGGCTCGACGGACCAACCCGGAAGTGAACCCAAAACAGCGGATCGCATCGTGGTGAGAGCCTGACTCGATTCCCTTGAAGCTCAGCTTCGTCTCAGACCCGGCTCAGGCGAAACTCAGGTTGATACTCTAGCCTGAACGGTGTCAGATCACTTCTAATGGTCGCGGGTTTGCGGAAGCCCGCGGGGAACGGTGGGTAGGGAGATGTTCGACTACGGTCTCTGGGACGTGGCAATCATAAACGCTGGGATCTTCATAGTCTTCGCGTTCAGCTTTGTGCGGCCGCGTACAGCTCGGGATTGGCGTTCCTTCGGGGCCTTTTCGGCCTTCCTGGTTGCTCTCTTTACCGAGATGTACGGCTTTCCGCTCACGATCTATCTGCTCTCTGGGTGGCTGCAAAGCCTTCACCCCGGTGTGGACCTCTTCTCCCACGACAACGGCCATCTGTGGGAGACGCTCTTTGGGTGGGGAGGCGATCCACACGCAAGCTTCCTGCACCTGTTCAGCGACGTGATGTTGAGCGGAGGCTTCCTGCTTCTGGCGGTAGCCTGGCCGGTGCTCTACAAAGCGCAGAGGTCGGGAGGATTGGCCACTGGAGGAGTCTACGCGCTCATCCGACATCCGCAGTACGTCGGTTTCATCGTCATCATGTTCTCCTTTCTCCTGGAGTGGCCGACCATCCTCACCGCTATTATGTTCCCGGTGCTCGTCACAATGTACTTGCGCCTAGCTCGTAAAGAGGAGCGCGAAGCCCTGGACGTTTTCGGCGAGGCGTACACGAAATACGCTTCCGTTACCCCGCGTTTTCTGCCCAGGCCTGATCGCGCTGGGGCCAGGCTCCTCGCCCTGCTTAAAGTCAGGACAGAAGCTTCTCTCGACGCCCCAGAATTCCGACAGACCGAACCGGTCCCTAACGAAACGGCCCGGGGCGAGACGCAGAAGAAGCCCGCGGCTTCCTGATCGATGCTGAATTGGCATTCGATATCCAGCCCTGATCTTGCTGGCTCGAACTAATCTGTTAGGCACCCGAGGTTTGTTCGGCGAGTGGACGCACTCGGCGTTTTCGGATCCCATCGACAGGAGATATGGAGGCAAATCAGCCATGGCGATAGGTCCAGATGCGGTCAACTGGTTGCTCATCGCGGCAGGAATTCTGCTCGTTTTCCTGCTGCTTGATCTCCTGGTCGCTGGAGGAGGCATGACAGGGGGCATGATGGGCGGTATGGGGGGCATGATGGGCGGTCTATCGGGAATGATGGGCACCCCCTGGGGATGGGTCTTACTCCTTTTTGTTCTTGGAGCCATTGCACTGACGCTGTTCGGGCCGGGCCTGGGATTGAGCCGGTAGAATCCGTTGCTCATGAGGCTCTTCCTCAGCGACGGATGCGGCAGAATTCTCAGGATCGTCTCAGACAAGTCTCAGATCGCGCTCAGGCGAAGGTTCTACGATACTAGCATCCAGTCCTGTTCAGGCATTCGACCCTGACAGAACGTCCGCCTGTTGCGGAGCTTGACGATTGCTTCTCACCGCAATCAGTTGCCATTACTGGCTGGCTACGAGGTGGAACGAGTGGTAGAGAAGACGAGTAAGCTGCACAGGCGGATAATGCTCTTGCGCTGGGCCCTTCCCCTGGCAATCTTCCTGCTGGTGACCGCTTACGAGACCTGGGAACATGCCCTGATTCCGTCCTTCCATGCGGCTGAAGAGGGCAACCTCTTCTTCTTTATCGCCGGCACCCTTATATACGGCGCCATTGGCCCATCTGTCATCTGGCTGGTCTTGACCTGGATCGCGCATCAGGTGGCAGGGCAACTACGCGATCAGGAGGAGTTAGAGCAAGTCCACGCGAGCCTGAAGCAAACCTACGCCCAGTTGCAGGAGTCCACCTCCTACCTTTCCGCGCTGCACGAGATCAGTCATTCGATAGCGTCGACCGTCGATCTCCAGGAGGTCACCGATCAGGTTGTTCGTGCTGTAGCCCAGATCACCGGCGCCAGGTACGCTTGCCTGAGGCTGCTCGACGATGAGCTCGGCCATTGGACTCACGTCTCCTCGAGCTGCCAGTCGGAGCTCGGTGGAGACGCCTTTCTCCGCATTCTCGACGACGACCTTCGTCTGTGGCGTACGGGGAGCAGGAGGGCGATCAAGATTACCCTCCCACCGGTGGATTTGCCGGAGGGGAGAGAAGAGCTATCCATGCTCGGGGTGCCGGTCGCGCGAGGCGAGAACCTCATTGGCGCTATTCATTTGTGCTTCCCCTCGCCAAAGTCCCCCCCGGACTCCCAGATCAACTTGCTCACGACGGTGGCCGACGAGATAGCCTCCGCGATCGAGGCAGCCAAGCTTCGCACACGGCACCTGCAGACAATCTACGAAATCGACCGAACTGTGCGCGCCGAGTTCAACCTCGATCGGCTGCTCGAACAGATCCTGGACAAGATGATCCAATTGAGCTCGGCAGATGCCGGCACCGTGATGCTCGTCGAGGAGACCACGGGCGATCTGGTCCTGAACTCGGCATTGGGCCTTCGTAAGGAGGACCTCGTCCGGAGGCTCAAGCCGGAAGCCGGCGGCGCGCCCTGGGTGAGCGCCCAAGTGGCGAAAACAGGGGCAGCCCTCGTTGTGCCCGACACCAGGACCGAGACCCAATGGCGCTCCCACCTGGCCATCGACGGCATTCAGTCGGTAGTGAGCGTGCCGATGGTGGTGAGCGAGCGAGTCATCGGTGTGATCAGTCTCGGCAGGCGTCGGCGCGGGGCCTTCAGTAACCCGCATCTGGGCCTACTCTCGACCATCGCGAGCCAGGCAGCCCTGGTAGTGAGGAACATCCAGCTTTACAACCGCGCTGAGGAGCTGACCATCGCGGAGGAGCGCAACCGGATAGCGCGCGAGATCCATGATGGCCTCGCGCAAAACCTCGCCTTCCTGGGACTGAAGGCCGACCTGTGTTCGCTCCTCGTCGATAAGCTGGCGCTATCGGGCCCAGACGCCGAGCAGTTAACGTGGGAGCTATCGGCCATCAAGGAAGGCCTTCGCGAGAACATCCGAGGGGCTCGGCGCTCGATCTTCGCGCTGCGCCCGCTGGAGTTGGAGAGACTCGGCTTCGTCCCGGCGTTGCGGAAGTTCGCCGAGGGTTTCGGCGAGCAGAACGGGCTGTACCTCCACGTGAATATCTCTGGCGACGAGACTTCGCTGCCCTCGCACCTGGAGCCGCCGCTGTTTCGGGCCGTTCAGGAGATGCTCAACAACGTCGCGAAGCACGCCAGCGCGCGCAACGTCTGGATCGATCTCGATCTCGCAGACGTGGAGAAGTTCCGCTTGAGCGTCCGCGACGACGGTCACGGCTTCGATGTCGACACCTTGATCGACGCCTCGCTGAGGGGCCATCGCGGTGTGGCCCAGATGACGGAGAAGATGGTCTCCCTGGGAGGCACTCTGACAATCGATGCATCCCCGGGCACCGGGACCAGGGTAGACATCCGGTTGCCCATCAAGCGGCAGGTCGCTGTATGAGAGGGCAACCGGCGCAAGAGGGCCGAACGTCGCGGGTACTCGTCGCCGATGACCACACGAT
>JAJYKO010000208.1 GCA_021788565.1 Chloroflexota bacterium | reverse complement strand
CCGGAGAAACGATAGTTCTCCGGCCTGGGCAAGTCCAGCAGAATGTTGGTATCCAGCAGCAGGATCGCGGGTCGCACGCTGGTCGCCCCCAACTCGTCAGCCGAGTCCCTTCGACGGCGAGTATAGCACCCCAGGCCTCTGTCTCCCCCTCTCCCAGCCTCCCGCTCACCCACTCGCGCTCTACGCGGCTCGGTCCTCTCGCCCAGCCGGATCCAGATCCACTGGCTCCGACTTCTCGTCCCAATCCCCTCTCCGGGCAAAGGGAAGCCCGCTGATACGCCTTACGGCGACCTCAAGCGGAAGCATCAGGAGGGCAAATGCCAGCAAATAGCTCCAGAGGGGTTGCCAGCCGCTGGTGGGAGGCATCCCTTCCCGACTGAATGCTTCGGATGGGGCGGCTATCGACCGCCCACCGGTCATGGCCGCCAACTCCTTCAGCAGGGCGTCGTTGCTTCCCAGTTGGCGAAACTCGGGGGAACTGGAAACCGCGAACCCGCTGGTTTCCAGAGCCGGAGTTGTCTGCCCTTGGAGAAGCTGCGACACGTCCACCCTGTAGATGCCGGACTTGGTCGCGGGAACGATGGCCTCATAGTGGCCAGCCGCCGTCTGCTGGAGCTGAACCTCACTCTTACTGCCGTCCGGGGCCGTGATCTGCGCCTTAGTGCTGGCCAGGTTGATGAAGAGCCCATTCTGATCGACGCTGTCCACCGAGATGGTAGCCTTGTCGCCGTCCACCTGGGTGCTCACCTGCAAGCTCCTATTTATCGGCGGTGCCATCGACCAGCGCACGGACTGATCCCACACTCGGCTGAACTGCGGCTGGTTGACCCAGGAGGAACTCCACATCCCCTCCGTGTCCGAGGTCCAGGCCACCACTCTTCCAAGGCCGTATTGCCACTGGGCCAGGAGTGGATCTCCCCTGGCGGACTTCAGCACGGTGGTCGCTGCATCCTTCGGCGTGGTGGCCACATATCCGCTCAGTTGAGGCAACGTCCCCTGACCCATGCCCCTGAGTATCGGGCTTGGAGAGGCGAGTTGTGGATCAACCTGCCCTTCCACCTTGGAGACCCTGGTGGCCGCGTTCACCTCGCGGATGACGATCTGCGGGATGTCTGAGAACTTGTTTGTAAAGTAGTACCGGCCATCGCCAAGTTTGGCCAGCTCTGAGAGCCATGCCGTATCGGCATCGCTGCCGATCGCTATGGTGGACAGAGTGATATGGTCCTGGTTCATGTTCTGGACAAGCGCCTGATATGGGCCCTTCCAGGACTGGCCGTCCGTGAGCAGGATGATATGCTTCTCGGTAGCTTGTACGGACTGCATCCTGATGTAAGCCGCTCTCAGAGCCGAGTAGATGTCGGTCCCGCCGCTTGACTGAAGCTGCGAGATTCGGTTACGGACATCACTGATATTGCCGCCCACCCGCTCCATCGGCACGATCCATTGAGAGTCGGTGTCGAAGGCGAGTACACCGATCTGGTCGTTAGGCTTGAGTGCTCCGGCCGCCTGAATAGCTGCCTCCCTGGCCATGGCTATTTTGGTCACCCCGTTGTTAGACTCATCCATGCTGCCGGACTTGTCGATCACGAGCATGAGTGCCATTTCGCCCCGCTGCTGCGTTATCGGCGAGTTGGAAGAGACAGGGAGCATCTGCTCCAGCGAACTACTGCTGTAGCTGCCGAGGCCGTAGCTGTTCAATCCGCCAGCGACGAACAGGCCGCGTCCGTGGTCCTTGACGAAGGAGTCCAACAGCTTCATCTGGTCGAGCGAGATTGCCCTCGCCGACACGTTGTCCAGGACAACGCTGTCGAACTGAAGCAACTGGGCCATGCTTACGGGGAAGGCAGAGATGGGGATTTCATCCACAGCCAGCCCGGATCCCACCAACTCCTGTTTGAGGCTGGTGCTGCCGCCCTGCTGGGTGTCGACCAATAGCACCTGACCTCTCTGTTTCACCACTACGTAGCCGCTGCCCCAGTTGTTTTCGGCAACGGTGTCCCCGCCACCTGACACGTCGACCCGGATAGAGTGAAAGCCTAAGGGGAGCGGCTTCTGCGGCATAGTCACCAGGTTAGCGCCGGGGGCGATTTGAATCTTCCAACTCCCCGTCTGTGCGCCATCGACTGCCACGCTCACCTGCGTGGAGCCCTCGTGGTTGCTACCAACCACAGCGCTTACGTCGAAGCTGTCTCCTTCCCGTATGTACGAGGGCACCGACACCGATTCCACCAGTATCTCCGGCTGTCCCTCCATGGCCGGCCTCGGGTAGACGTCCAGCTGTGTGCCAGTGGGCAAGGAACGCACGGCATCCTGGGTTTGTCCCACGGTGTCCCACCCGTCAGACAGTAGGACAACCTTTCTCAGACCGGAAGGCGGCAGAAGACCAGAGGCCATCTTCAGTGCAGCGGGCAGGTCGGTCCCCTGCGCCATCTGGGCTGGCGATGAGGTCAGGTTCAACTGCTTCTCGCTACCCAACTGCCTGGATACCCTGGCATTACCGGCGAAGCTGACCACGGCAGCCCTGTCTCCGTTCCCCATGTGGCTTATGGCCTTGCTCACCCACTCCTGGTTGGCGGCCTGAGTTGCTGGAGTGATGCTGCCGGATTGGTCCAGCAGGAAAACCACCGACATGGAGTTGTTGCTCACAGGCATGCTCGGTCCGGCCAGAGCAAGGACAACTGCGCCCATGGAAGCCAACCGCATCGTCAGGACCGCCCTCCGTCGCCACGGCGACATGAGCGAGAGGCGATCCCTCCCGAGCAGGTAGACGACGGGCAGGGCCAGCAAGAGAACGAGAGCCAGGGGGTTGTCGATTGCGAAAGGCACGGCTTCAGCTTCTCCTCGTGAAGTAGATCCACTCCCCCGCCATCAGTCCCAGCAGTAGGAGCGCCGCGAACGGCCACAACTGCCGCCCGGGTCCAACCGGTGAGTAGCCGCGACCGAGGACTCCCTGTCCGAAGCTGTGCTGCTCCGGCGTGATGTCAGATGCCGCGGTGTTGGCCAGATTGACGCTGAAGGTATTGGAAATCTTTCCCAGCAGCGGTCCCTGCCAGGTCACGGTGTACTGGCCCGGCGAGTTCGTATCGTCGAATCGTACGGATCCCGTGGCCAGGGAAACCTGACTGGAACTGCCGTTCGGCTTCTCTATCGTGGCGGAGGTGGCATCTCCCATCGGGCGCAGCGCCACCGACTCTCCGGGGCTGATGGTCCTCGGAAGCGACGTAGGGTCCAGCTGTTCCACCACATTGGAGAGCAGCAGGGGAAAAGCTTGCATCCTGGGTAGCGATGACACGAGCCAGTCGAAGTTCAGCACTACTATCTTCCTGCCGGCTCGCTCGCCCTCCAGAATAAGTGGACCCGCGGGCCCATCGGCCACAGAATAGGCCCAATCCGGGGTCTGCAGCTGAACCGTTTGGCTCAGCCTGAGGCTCGAGAGATCCACCGCCCTTGTGATGGGGTTGTTTGGAATGCTGCCCAGCACCGAGGCGTCCAGTTGAGCGAGGTTGGTGGTGAAGCCCGGGGCCTTGAGAGGCGGGTTCACTATCAGGAGATCAGCCCCCGGCAGAGTTGCCGGCACGAACTGGTCGAACACCACCAGATCCGCCCCCTGGGCGCCCCTGTAGCTCGCCGGGCTCACCGTCGAAACATTCAGGCCCGGAATGCTCCGCAGCAGCTTCTCCACCGCGCCTGGGTCCTTGGAGACAACCAGCACCTTTCTCTGCTGCACCGACTCGATGCTGACCTCTGCCCTGTCGTCCAACGGGAAGACGTCGTGGCTATCGATGGCCAGGGTGAAGGATTTGGCCCCAGCCGGCAGGTCGAAGGTCAGGTCGGCACTGCTGTGCGCGCCGAGCTGAAGATTGCGCTGGTCCAGGGGCAGGCCATCCACAGTCGCCACGGCCGGAAGTTCCACCGGGTGTCCGGCGTAATTGGACACCTGCGCAAAGGCGATATACCGACCTGACCCATCCGGTTCGGCTCTCACGTCCAGGGCGGTTATGCCCTGGTTGTCGCCGCTCACCCCGATGGGCTGGAAGTCCACTGGCACACTTAGCTGCGGAGGCTGGAACGATGATCCAAAGGCACCATCGGAAAGCAGAAGAATGCCGCCATTCCCGCCAGTCTTATGGATGAGCGCATCGGCCGCCTCAAGAGCGGAGGCCACATCGGCTTTAGAGCCGCCCGGCTGCATGCTGTTGACGGCGGCCAGGGCAGCGGAAGTATTGCTTCCCGAAGCTTCGACAACAGGACTGGGTCCCATCTTTATCACGGTCACCTGATCTCCGGGGCGCAGCTGAGCTATGGCTTGCCTCGCCCTCTCTCTGGCCACTTCGAACCGCGAGGGCGCAACGTCGGTGGCAGCCATGCTGGCGGAGGTGTCCATCAGAATCACCAGATGGGTGCGGTCCTGGGCAGGGAGGGCCGGCTTCACGAGAGCAGCGGCGCCGGCCACGATGGCCAGGATTTCAAGTAACATCAGCAGACTCAATGGTGGCCGGCGCAGTCGCTGTCGAGCCTCCAGGTCGCGCCGAACGCTCCTCCATAGCATGATGCTGGAGACCGTGCGTCGCCTGTAGCGAGAGCGGAACATGTACAGCAGGGCAATCGCCGGTATCAGCAGCAGAAACGCCAGAGCCCCGGGGTCGGTGATCAACATGGCAGCTCTCGACGAAGACGCGGGCCGGCAGGGCCGCCGGCCCCTACGAACGGCGTTGTAGGGGCCGGCGGCCCTGCCGGCCCGTTCCGCCTATTCACTGATAGCTGATGCCTCACCGCAGCACCTTCTCTCGGCGCAGGCGGCCCAGCAGAAGCTCCTCCACAGGCTGTGAGGTCTCAACCCGCAGATAGCTGATTCCCCTGCGCGCGCAGAACTGCTCGATCTCGTTCAGCCAGTCGTGGACCCACTGCTTGTACCGCGCCTTCGTAGCCCAGTCGACGCTCACCTGGATGGTGTCTCCGGTCTCCACGTCCTCGAACTCCGTGTCGCCCTCGATTGTTGGGTTGAGTTCCTCTGGGCTGAGCAGATGAATCACCACTGGGCGCACCGTCGCATGGGAGAGCCGTTCGAGGCCGGATTGATATCCGGCGGGGGAGAGCAGGTCGGACACCAGCACCACCATTCCCCGCCTATTGCTTCCGCCGGAGAAAGACCGAAGAGCTGCATCGAGATTGGTGGTACCTTCGGGACGAAGGCTCCTGGCCGCCCTTACCAGGGCAGGGGTAGCCTTGGCGCTCTCCTGCTGGGAGACGCGCACGCACTCGTCGCCCCTGAGGAGCATCAGATTTACGCTGTCCATATGTGAGAGGGCAACGTAGGCGAGGCCGACGACCAGCCGCCGCGCGTAGGCGAACTTGTCCGGCGATCCCCACTCCATAGACTTGCTGCCGTCCAGGAGAAGATGAAGCGAAAGCCGTTCGGGGGCGTCCGCCATTTTGACCAGCAGATGATCCAGGCGCAAGTAAGCGTTCCAGTCGACGCGCCGGAAGTCGTCGCCCGGTGTGTAGCTCCTGTAGTCCGAAAACTCCAGAGCGCTGGCTTTGCGCGGGCTGTCGTGCTCCCCTGTCAGGGCGCTCGTCAGCTTGCGCTGAGAAACCAGACTGGCACGGCGGAGCCGGCCCAGGAAGGCATCGTCGATCTCATCCTCGCCGTCGGTAGTTACGGAGCCACTCATCGAATATCTGTTGGACGCCGGCGCCCGACGCCACCTGAGCAAGCGTTCGTACCACATGGCTATCAGCAATTGGCTATTAGCTATTAGCTATTAGTCATTAGCTACCGGCATCTGTCGTCGGTCACTGGCTGAAACGCTGGAGAGCTCGTGATCTTCAGCTGCGACCGGCTAATAGCTAACTACTAACAGCTAACGGCTATTGGCTACTTCTCCTCCGAAACGTGCCGGATCAGCTCGTCCACAATTCTGTCTGCGCTCACCCCTGCCAGCTCGGCCTCCAGATTTGGGATGATTCTGTGGCGCATGGCCGGCTTCGCTACCTGTCGAATATCCTCGTACGATACGTTGAAGCGGCCGTCCAGCAAGGCCCTCACTTTCGCCGCCAGGATCAGCGCCTGGGCGGCCCTGGGACTTGCTCCGTATTTCAGATACTTGCGTACCGCGTCCGGTGCCAAGTTGTCCTCTGGATGGCTCGCCAAGGTGAGACGCACCGCATACTCCATTACGTAGCTCGCTGCCGGCACCTCCCTGACCAGCGCCTGGGCATTGAGTAGCCATTTCCCGTCGGCAACCTGCCTGGGCGTGTGCGGAGCGGCACTGGTAGTGCGCCGCAGTATTTCCACCAACTCGTGCCGAGACGGAAACTCCACATGCAGCTTGAAGAAGAAACGGTCCAACTGCGCTTCGGGGAGCGGATACGTTCCCTCCATCTCTATTGGGTTCTGAGTAGCCAGAACGAAGAAGGGTTCAGGAAGCTGGTAGGTACTGCTACCCACGCTTACGCTTCCTTCCTGCATGGACTCCAGGAGGGCGCTTTGCGTCTTGGGAGTGGCACGATTGATCTCATCGGCCAGTACGAGGTTCGCAAAGACCGGCCCCCGCCTGAAAGAAAGGCGCTTCTGGCCATCCTCGCCCTCAACAAGCACGTTGGTCCCAACTATGTCGCCAGGCATCAGGTCGGGCGTGAACTGGATCCGGCTGTGCTGTAGGTCCAGGGCACCGCTCAGGGCACGCACCAGCATCGTCTTGCCCAGTCCTGGCACCCCTTCCAGGAGGGCATGGCCGCCGCACAGGAGGCAGGTCATGACCCCTCGCAGCACCTTCTCCTGGCCCACAATAACCTGGCCTACCTCCGCCTCGATCTCCGAGACGGTTGTCTTCAACTCGTCAACCAGGGGATTGGTATCGATCATTTGGATCCGGTCCCTCCACTGAAGTAGTCACGCACGACTGGCCTCTGGCTACCTGGAACGAATACGTTCTCGGCGGGTGCGGTCTGGGCTCCACTAGCAGGGTTAGATGCCGTGGAATTGGCGCTCCCCTGGCTCACGACGGACGGGGAAGTGGAGCTATCAGGAGGTTGACCCGAGAACTGCCCCGCAATCTTGCCGGAGATGTCCAGTGGCTTACCGTCCGGCCCCAAGCTGGGGTTCGCGGTCCCGAGCGCCGGTCCTCCTTGACCGTTGCCTGCCAATCCGCCATTCCCAGGCGTCTGACCGCTCCCGTTACTCGAGGTATTCGCCGGATCGGCCGCCGTCGATGTCTGTCCGCTGCTAGAGGCAAACCCCTGCTGTAACCCCACGGGCTGTTGTCCGGTGCCGCTGGGTCCCTGCGATACCTGCGGAGGGGTCGTCGCCTGGGTGACTGGACCCTGCTGCCCGGCCGAGAGCTGGTTGTTCAGGTCGTTCAGCTGCTGCCACGTGTTTGCCAGATCGGTCTGCGGGACTACCTGACTGCCCGCATCCTGAACTGCCTGCGCCAGCCGGTTCAGCGACTGGCTGCTGTAGTCAGAGTTCGGCCTCGCCACTGACTGGGCGGCCGAGTTCTCCGGCCTCGCGAGCTGCTGGAGCCCCTGGCTCTGGGCCGCCGAGTTACGGAGTGCCTGTGCCAGCTGCTGCCTGGCAGCCGGAGAAAGCTGGTCGGTCTGGCTGCCGAGATCGCGCAGCTGTTGAGCTGCCTTCTGGTACTTTCCCTGGAGAAGGCTCTGGGCGATATCGCTCCCCGCGGCGGTGTCGCGGAGGCTCGTAGCCAGATTGTCCAGGGCCTGCTGGTTGACGCTGGAGTTCTGAGCAGCCTGGTTCAGCATATCGTTGGCCTGTTGCATCGCATTGGCGGCTGACTGCTGCGACAGGCTTCCCTGTTGATACTGGTTCTGGATCTGGTTCAGCAGCTGTCTGGTAGGTTCGAGCGCAGTCGACCTCGCCTGCGCCGCGGGGGCATCCCCCTGCTGACTGAACAGCGAGCTACTGACCCCCTGTGAAGTCGCTCGGGTGAGGCCGGGAAGCTGAAGAGATACCAGAGGATTGGGAACGACCACTCCAAGGCTAACCAGCTCCAGAAGGGCTGCCGAGACAGCTGCCAGCAACAGCGCCGTCAGAACTTCTCTCTTCGGTAGTAGCGGGAATGCTTTGGAGACCGGCAAATCGGTGGCAAGATCGGCGGCCTGG
>JAJYKO010000207.1 GCA_021788565.1 Chloroflexota bacterium | reverse complement strand
CCTACAAATTCCTTGCCGCACTGAATGCAGACCCTCGTTTCCTTGCGCTGGAGGGAGCCCAGCCGCCGCGCCAACTCGCTTCTGGGTAGTTCTTCCATCTCTCACCTCCCAGTTCGCAGACTAGCACACTCTTGGGCAAAATGCAAGAGATTTTCGAAAATCTCTTGACAATGGCTGTAGCATGTGCTACTATCATCGCATCAAAGAAAGAGCCCCCGAGCCTGCGCCAACAGACCCGAGGGCAAGCATCAAGAAGATAGGAGCTTCCGATGCAAGCACAGTTTACCGCAACCGTCCAAGCCCCAGCAATCACCCTTCGCCTCTCCAAGTGGCACACCCCGCAGACCTGCACCCACTGCGGCGAGACCATCCCCGCTGGGACAGCCACCCGCCACTACTTCGAGGGCGACCAGATGATGATCGTCTGCACCGCCTGCGCAAAGGGGCCGGCATTCGCCGCCGGCCCTTCCCTTCGGGCAGACGACGCCTGCCCCGTCTGCGGTTCCCGGATGGAAGACTACAACTGCTATAACCTCTGGTGTCCGGTCGGCTTCGCAAACATCCAGCGGGAGGTGGGCGCCGGTCCCGAACCCGCCTACGAGCCCGAGACCCTGCCCGAGGTGGTGGCGGCATGAGCACCACAACCACCGCCTTCGACCCCACGAAGTATCTCAAGAAGCTGAACGGCAAGGACTACCTGGAGGTCGTGCACCGTCTCCAGTGGCTACGGGCAGAGCACAAAGACGCGACAATCACCACGGCCCTGCTGCACGTGGACTTCGAAGCGGGATGGGCCATCTTCCATGCGAGAGTCGAAATCCCAGGACAGGGTGTAGCCGAGGGTACGGGCAGCGAGACTAGAGCAGCATTTCCGGCCGGATGGTTGGAGAAGGCCGAGACGATCGCTATAGGCCGGGCGCTGGCAGCCCTCGGGTACGGGACCGCCTTCTGCCTGGACTTCGACACCGTTGACGACGACGGCAACGGGCACCTTGCCGACAGCCCCGTAGAGCCCTCTGTGGGCGCGAAAACGCCACGCACAGAGCCCGCCCCGGTGGAAAGTGGTACATCAAGCCATGAGAGCCCCTGTGAGCCCCGTAGAGGCCCTACAGCGGCCACGTCAGGCGTAGGCGGCACAATCACCGGCACAGGCCTGGCAACGCCCGCACAGCTCAAGCTGATCTACCTGTCGGGCACCCGAGACGCCCATCTCACCGAGGAAGAGCTCGAGGAGCAGTGTCACGCGCAGTTCGGCCGGCTCCCGGTGCACCTCACGAAGCGCGAAGCCTCGGAGTTCATCGACGCCCTGAAGGGCGCGAAGAAGTAGCGTGCCGCGGGGAGGGTGCCGCTTACCCGGTGCCCTCCCCTAAACGATACCGGCGGCCTGGTGTCAGCAGGACCGCCGGCAAGCACCACGAAGAGAAGAAAGGACAAGTCTCCATGGCACAGGACAATGTTACCCCAATCAATTCCCATGACGCATCCGCCAAAGGGCGAACCCCTCTCCGACTTGCGCCGGAGACCCGCACCGTAGAAGCCCGCTTCTACGCCCTTCCCAGCGACGAGTACCCCACCACGGTCCTGATCGACGGCGTGGCTTACGACCGGAGCCGGAGCCAGGAAAAGGCCCTCGCATCGTGCCAGGAAGACGAGGCGAGCGCCGCCCTGCTGGCGCTCGTTCCCGAGGCCGAGCGGGACACCGCGGCTACCCTGCTGCTGGACGTGCTCAACGCCCACAGCGACTGGCACTCGGTGAACCGAGACGAGATCGAGGCCCAACTGGTGGAACTGCTTCCACAGCACGCGCCCGTCATCCATTACGCATTCGAGCCCGAGGGCAACGACATTCCCATCAGCGAGGCGAAGCGGCACATGCACTGCTCCCTGCCGCCGGCATCAACCACCACGAAGGAGGAGGATGCCCAGTAGGGACGCTGGGGCCGGTGCCCGTCATGACGCCGGCCCCTCTCCCGGGCGAACAGCCATGATCGCAGAACCACTACCAAGCACCTATACCCCCATGCAGGCCGTAGGGGCCTTTCTCTCCGCGACGGCAGCCGCGGGGCGGACCAGGAGCACCATCGGTTTCTACCGTGAGAAGCTGACCCATTTCTGTCACTTTCTGGAGGGCGAAGGCGTGGAGGACGTCGGCCAACTTAGCCAGGCCCACACCCGCGCCTACATGCAGGACCATCTCAACAGCGGTCGCACGTCGGGCGGCATCCACGCTCACGCTCGCAGCGTCCGCACCTTCCTGAACTGGTGCGCTGACGAGGATCCGCCGTTGATAGCCGAGCGGGTGGCGCGAAAGTTCAAGATGCCACCCCTGGAGCAAAAGGAGATCCAGCCATTCAGCACAGAGCAGGTGCAGGCGCTGCTCAGCGTGGCGCGGGCCAGGGGCAGCTACCTGCAATCCTGCCGGGATGTGGCCATGTTCTACGTGCTGCTGGACACCGGTATGCGCGTGTCCGAGCTCGTGGGCCTCACCCTTGAGGACATCAAACCCAGCCAACTGCGGATAGGCAGGTCCAAGAACCACACAGGCCGACTCGTACCGATTTCGCCCGCTACCGTGGAGAGCATCAAGGCCTACTTGAAGGAGCGCGTATACCTGACGGACACGCACCTATTCCTAGCAAGAGGCGGCGACCCGATGACCACCCAAGCCGTGCGAGAGCTGGTCCGGCGATTGGGCGAGGAAGCCGGCATATCGAATGCCCATCCTCACCGCTTCCGCCACACGTGCGCTACTCAGTGGATAGCCAACGGTGGGCACCCGATGCTGTTGCAGCGGCTTCTAGGCCACAAGACGGGTCAAATGGTCCAAAGATACGTGAAGGTCGCTGATGAGTCCGTCCTGATGGCTCACCGACAGCACAGCCTGATAGCCAGGATACTCAGCATGCCGGCGGACATGCGGCCGACGGTGGAGGTGGAGAGCGTGAAGGAGGCTGCACAACCGTGATAGCACCCGAGATTGCGGTCACTAACGATAGTATCCGGTCCACCATCGCTAGCTACCTGGATGATCTCGACGCCACTGGCCATGCCGCCGACACCATGCGTAGCTACCGTGACAAGTTGGCTCACTTCGCCAGCTACTGTGACGGTATCGGCATCTCCGATATGGGAGACCTGACCACCGACGCGGTGCGAGCCTACGTTCAGCAGCGACGGCACAAGGCCAACAGCCTCAACGGCCTGCATGCCGAGCTGCGGCCTGTTCGCGCCTTCCTGCGCTGGGCCGCTCTCGTGGAGGAGCTAATCGATGAGAGGATCCCCAAACGCCTGCGGATGCCCCGCAAGGAAAAGCCTATCCGCGAGCCGTTCACCGTGGAGGAGGTCGAGGCGCTACTCGAGGCGGCACAGGCTAGCGGCTGGCGAGGCAGGGAAACCCACATGGCGGCCAGGGACTACGCCCTCATGATGGTTGCCTTCGACACGGGATGCAGGGCGGGCGAGCTGTGCAACATGAAGATCGGCGACCTGAAGGGCGAGCGTATCGCCGTCAGGATGGCCAAGAACGGCCGGGGCCGGATGGTGCCCATCAGCGAGGCCACGAGGCAAGCTATCGAGGCATGGATGGAGCAGCGGACCAGGCTGGCCGAAGGACTCCCCGAGCCGGCGAAGCACGCTGGAAACGCCAAAGATCAGGAACCGGAGCCGGCATGGGGTGCCTTCCTGAGAGCCTGGTACAGAACCTACGGCGAGGTGCCCCGGACGGTTGCCAGGGCGCTGGGCGATCTGGAGAACAATCCCGAACTTAGGAACGCCGTTCTGCTCGCTTTGGGAATCCCGCCATCTGAGCCCGGCATCTCGGGTATCACGAGGGAGCGCGCATTCCGAATCACCCTCGGGGCTGCCCTAGCGCGGCAGCAGGGCGTACCGCACGGTATGCTCTGGCTGGAGCGAGCTGGACGGGACGGGCATGATGAGGTCGCACTGTGGAGGGTGCACCACGCAGTCGATGGGGAGACGGCGCCAGGGCGGATGCAGCGAGCGCACGCTGCCACTTCCTCCCAGAGTCACAGGCGAAAGGTTTGGAGTGCCGAGAGGGCCGCAGATTGGCTGTTCACCGTGCGGACGGGCGAACAGCTCACCCGGCATGCGGTCTACACGATATTTCGACGTGCGGCCGATGCCGCTGACGTGGTGGGCGCACACCCTCACAGGGCACGACGGACGGTCGCAACGGAATGGATCCGGTCACACGGCGGACTGTTCGAACTGCAGGCCCTTCTGGGTCACAGTAGCCTTGAGATGGTCCGCTACTATAGCAGCGTGGCGGCCGTGGACGTACTGGAAGCCCACAAGGAGCACGGCCTGATAGGTCGGCTCAGCAGGACGGGAAACGCCCATGCGTGATCGCCTGGACGTCGACCTGATCGCGCAGGCTATCACCGCTGCCGCACTCCTGTGAGCGTTCGCCACAAGCAGCCGCCTCACTGTGGCCAGAGTCTTCGCCGCCGATAGGTAGCGGTCGTGGGCGCGGTCCAGACGCTTCTGTACGGGTTCCCTGTGGGCGTTGTGCGAGTACGCCAGGCCGGCGCACTGCACCTCCAGCCAGCAGGTGACGACCCGGCGAACTAGCAGGTCCTCCAATGGCGTCGGGGACGGGCCTGCAAGCTCCTTCCGCATGGCCTCCAGCTTCCCGGGTATCGTCTCTTTCGCCACCAGGTTGCTGCCGAAAGTGGTGTCTATCAACTCCCTCTCAGCATCTAGAAGGATGCCGGCCAGCTTCCCCGCTAGACCAGGGTCGGCTCTGAGCAGCTCTCGAATGACGGCCATGCTCGGCTCATCGCCCTTCATGGCCTTGGCGAGGGCCGCGTCCCGATCCTTGGCGCTTAGCCGTGCTAGGGCCACTTCTTTCCCATTCACAACGATTTCGCTCCCCGAGGCTCTTCTTCGCATGGGTACATCTCCAGGCTTCGGTGAACTGACTGGATCATGCTGACGAAGCTGCCGCCGCCCGTTTCACCTGCGGCACTGAGGACCAGGTCGAGAAACGGGACTGACGGCTTCCTGTGCTCAAGGTGGGCACATATGAGTTCACGTCCATAGCTGAAACGCTCTCGGATCTGCACGTTGACTACCGATCCATTTGGCATCACGAGTCCAACGGACGAGTCCAGACGCTTCGCTATGGTCTCTAGACGAGCGAGCCGTGTCTTAAAGCTCGGCATGATGCTCACCTCCACCGGCGACTGAGAGGGTCAATCCGTCTTCCTCGAAGTCTTGATAGAGCGCCTTCACGAGCGAGCACAGCGGGTCGTCGCTGTCCTCCGCTCGCACTACCGCATCCAGGTAGCGGTGGCTGGGCTCTCGCCCCTCCCCTCCCGCGGCAAGGAGTTCGCACAGGCACTCTATGCCCGTATCAGCCGGAACCTGCATCACGGATCCATCCGACATGACCAACCTAGTGGTCGGGTGGATCTTCGCCGCCACCTCTTCGAGACGGGCCAGCCTCACCTTGAAGCTAGCCATCCTGCTCACCTCCACCTCTGACCTTTTCCGCCCGCCCATCGGGCCACGGGCCGTACAGTTCCCTGGACTGCTGGATCGACTGCGCGACCCTACAGAGGCTCCCGCCGCCCTCTTCCTCCCTGGCCATCATGACCGCGTCAAGGTAGCGGTGGGAGGGTTTCCGGTTCTCCCGCATGGCCTGGATGACCTCGCAGAAGATGTCTACCGGGGCCATGAGGGGCACGCGCACCGCCCGGCCGTCAGGCATGAACAGCGCGACGGTGGGGCTTAGTTCCTTTGCCGCCGACTCCAGCGCCGTCAGCCGGGCCTTGAGCCTGGTTCCCGCCATCACTCCGCCTCACTCCCCTGCTGGCTGGCCCGCGATGCCACGATGTGCTCCTCGATCAGAACTTGCCGCACCCGCACCGGCCGGCCGCAGTTCGGGCACGTTTGCGCATTAGATGCGTGCGCCTGCAGGTCCCCCGCGTCAACGAGTTCGACGAGTGCAGGCCGCCCCTTGCACGCGGGGCAATCGTGGGCCGTCGCCTCCAGCGCAGTCAGGCGGGTTCTTAAGTTCTTCGGCATTGGTAAACCTCCGGGTACGGGAAGGCCTCTCCGCTCATTGGCCCGCCTTCCTATCAGCTTCCTGCGCCATCGACTCTTCGAGGGCCGCGACGCGCTGCTCCAGTTCCTCGCTCTCCCGCAGCTTCGCCCCGAGTTCGAGGATGCTCCGAGCCGCACCCAGCCTGACTGCCGGGGGCGTCGGCTCGGCAAGCAATTTGATCAGCGTAACCGTCGCGCCTGTCGATGCGAGCGTGAGGCGCCCTATGGCTTGACTAACCATCTCGGCTCTCGCGTCGGCCACCTTCTTGCGGAAGTCGGGATCGCGCAGCCGTCGGTATGCGGTTGACTCGGAGATGCCGGCCTCGCGAGCGGCATCCTCGATCTTACTGCCGCCAGCGAGAGCAGTTATGAGTGCCTCGTTGGCGTTTTTCCTATTACCGCCGCTCACCGGCTGTCACCTCCTTCCCAGTGTTCCCTACTTGCCCGCCAGCAGTTCCCGCTTTGCCGCCTTGAACTCCCGTTCGGTCAGGGCGCCGCTCTCCTTCAGCCCGGCCAGCCGCTCCAGTTCGGCTACCAGCGGAGAGCCGGCGCTTGCCCGGGCCTTTTTTGCATCGGCGACGAAGTCCCCGAGTTGACGAAGCAGCTCCTGCCATTGCCGGGCGGTCGTGGTCCCCAGGTCCACAGCCAGAGAGATTTTCCGGAATGGCCCCGCCAGCTCGACTGTCACCAGGTCCGCACCGGCAACCGGCTTAAGACGGGGCTCGCCGATCTCCTGAAGTTCCGTCCATTCCACAGTCTCAATGCGACACGAGGCCGGAGCCGCGAGCACAGGGCGGGCATTCGTTGTCAGCCGCGCCGCTTCGAAAGCATCCGTATCTGGAGGTGGCTCCGGCGGCCGGTTGAACCGCGGCGGCACGAGCGTGACCGCCAACAGCCGCCTGGCGGTCAAGATCGCCAGCTGGTGTGGCTCCAGCCGCGTTCTGAGGGCATATTGGACTTCTTCGAGCCCCAGTGCCTCGGCGATCCCGGCCAGGTACTCCTCAGAAACGTGGACCCCGAAAGCCGCCAGCTTTGCCTTTGCATCGGTCGCCTGTCGGTTGAGTTTCCGCAATACCCGCGCTTCTTTGGTGTTGGCGATGGTGCTGGTGCCGATCATCTTTCCTCCTACAACTAATCTCGATATGCCGACGGACCCCGCCGGCCGCTAAGCCCCACCGGGTCCGGGGATGGCCCTCCCACTATCACGTCAACACGCCTTGCAGCATGCGCGTGAGGATCGCCGCATCCTGGACGTTCTGTTGATGCACGGCCTCAGCCGCTTGTTGTGGGGTGCTCACGTTCTGGAATACATGGGTCGGGTTGTAGCTGACCACCACGCTCCTGCTGCTCCCACCACCCGAGGGCAGTAGGTAGGACTGGGGCAGCGGTTGCGTATGGAAATACTGCTCGGGCGTTGTCAGCGGCCCCGGGAACTGGTGTGCGCCAAAGCCCCAGCCGTTTTCTGCCCCGAGGAGTTGCTTGCCGATGTTGCCCATGATGTCCCAGAAATCCTGCCCGGCCTGCTTCTGAGCCTGAGCATCCTTCTGGGCTCTCCCGACATACCAGTCTGGGAGGGGGTTGCCGAAGATGTCCGTCGGCCCTGCGTTGGCTCCCTGCGCTCCACTCCCGAGCAGTGGCGAATAGCCCGGCTGGGTTCGAGCGTTCTGCGCATTCAGCTCCGCCATGTTGTGCCATGCCCAGTAGTCCTGACCGATCTTGGCGAAGTCCCCTCGCTGGAGATCGCCCAGGACGGTGCCGATCATCCCAACGATGTTCCCTACATCCGAGCCGGCCCTCGCCAGCTCTGAGAATATGTTCTGGGATGGCAACGGGCTGGTAAGGCTGCCCTGCATCGTCGCGAGGGCGTCGTTCACGTTGTTGATACTCACGTCCAGGTCATCGAAGGTCTTCTTGAGCGGGTTCGTGTTCCATGTCGAGCGGAGGCTGTCCAGTTCCTTCCAGAGGGCCGGAAGAGCCGAGTGGCCTGCGCCGTAGTGCTCGAAGTGCTCGTAGTCGTCTATCAAGAGGAGTAAGGCGCTCATGGCCGCCACCGTCCCCG
>JAJYKO010000206.1 GCA_021788565.1 Chloroflexota bacterium | reverse complement strand
CCCAGCGGCAACCCCATTAGCGTGGATCAGGCCCAGCAGGATGCCCAGCAGGCCATATCTAGCTACGGCAATCAGAACCTGGTTATCAGCGAGATCATGGAGTTCCAGTACAACTTCTATGTCGAGGTCAAGGAGAAGGACACGGGCGTGCACGCCTTCGAACTGCTGGTCAATCGGTACAGTGGTGCTGTCTATCCCGAGCCTGGCCCCAACATGATGTGGAACACCAAATACGGGATGATGGGCCGGGGGATGATGGGCGGCTTTGGCCCGTGGGGAGGACAGGCCCAGCAGCCGACGGCGACCATGCCGGTGACGGCGGACCAGGCCATCAAGGACGCCAACGCCTATCTGGCTCAGGCTTTTCCTGGTGCCCAGTCGGCGACTGACCCCTCGACCTTCTATGGTTACTATACGATGGACTTTTCACAGGGCGGCAAGACCGTGGGGATGCTCAGCGTGAACGGATACACCGGCCAGGTCTGGTATCATACCTGGCATGGGACCTTCGTAAGCGAGAAGCAGATCGGCAGCTGAGGGCTATCAGTGGATAGGACAGGATTGGGCAGGGGCTGGTGAGTCCTCTGCCCAATCTGTCGTGTGGCGCTGCTCCTGATCATGCTTGGTGGCGTGATCGACACGGAGCAGTTCAACCGGTTGTGCGGAGGCCTGGACACCCCGAGATCGATAGCCCTGTCGATCTTGGATACTGGGATCTTGGACACGGGATTGATGCGCAGTATGGCCTTCAAATTGGTCGCGGGGTTCACGCTCGTCGCGTTAGTCGGCGTGTTTATCGTGGCTTTTCTTGCCAACCGCCTCACGTCCAACGCTTTCGGAAGCTATGTGCAGCAGGGAGTTCAGGCCCAGGACCAGCGGATCGCCGATTACGTAGTCAACAGCTACGAGACGGGTGGATGGCCAAGCGCCGCGGCCGCGCTCATGCCCCTCTCCCACTCGACCGGCACCCGGCTCGTCGTGGCAGACACATCAGGCGGGGTCGTCGCGGACTCGGCCGGTCAGCTCACCGGCGGGCCTGTGCCGAATCCAGCTTCGTGGCGGCAAGTGACGTTGACCGCCGGTGGCAAGGTGGTGGGGAAGCTGTACATCATCGACGACCCCTCGATCAGTTCCATGATGGGTGGCACGACGGGCAACATGATGGGCGGCTCCGGCGGGATGATGGGCACGTCTGGGTTCAGGGGTGGAACGGGGTCGCAGTCCCCGGCTTCCCCCGGTTCTTCGACAGCGCCTGGCTCAACGGCTCTCTCTTCCACCGGGAGCAACTCGGCTCAGCGCTACCTGGAAGCCGTGGCCCAGGCCACCTGGATCGCGGGCGTGCTGGCCGTCCTGGCGGCGGTGTCGCTGGGCCTCTTACTCAGTCGAGGCATCACCTCACCACTCAGGCGCCTCACGCTTGCCGCCGGTCGGGTGGCCTCGGGGGATTTCTCCCAGCGGGTCGAGGTCGGCTCCAGGGATGAACTGGCTTCTCTGGCCGATGCTTTCAACACCATGGCCGCGAGTCTGGCGAAGACCGAAGAGCAGAGGAGACGGTTGTTCTCCGATATTGCCCACGAACTCAAGACCCCCATCTCAGTCATCCAGGGCAACGTGGAGGCCATCATGGACGGCGTGGTCGATGCGACTCCCGATCGCATGGCCTCGCTACGGGACGAGACCCTCCTTCTGTCAAGGCTGGTCACGGACCTGAGGGACCTCTCACTCGCCGAAGCGGGGCAGCTCAAGCTGCATGCTGAGCCGGCGAACCTCGAGGAGATCCTCAAGAGCGCCGTGGCCGGGATGCAGCCGGAGGCGGATGGGCGAGGCGTTCGCGTCGAGGCGAGTATCGCGGGAGGGCTGCCGCCTGTCCTGGTTGATCCGGACCGAGTCGGTCAGATCCTGCGGAACCTGATCGCGAACGCCCTACGCTACACGAAGCAAGGAGGTGCCGTCCAGGTGTCCGCGGCGATCGATGGACAGGGCGGTCCTTCACCAACGAGGGCCGTCTTCGCTCGGGTGAGCGTGGCCGATACAGGCGTGGGCATACCTGCCGAGGATCTGCCCCACGTCTTCGACCGTTTCTACAGGGTGGACAAGTCGAGGGCCCGGGCCAGCGGCGGTACCGGCCTGGGGCTTGCCGTGGTGAAACAGCTTGTGGAATCCCACGGCGGAAGGGTCTGGGCGGAGAGCGAACTCGGAAGAGGTACAGCGTTCCACTTCACCCTTCCGATAGTATCTCCAGCCAGTGGGAGGCAGTGAACCCGTGAGTCGCAAGTCGGAGTCTCCACTCGCGACTCACGACCGACGACTCACGGGACTCTCCCCTCGATTCGCTTGAAGATATCGAGGCGGAGATCCTCCACCAAGAGGTCCACGAAACCGGCCAATTTGACATTGCGGACTGTATCTCGGTTGATGTTGGCGCCCATCATCCTCACGACCATGGGATTCATGGTCCGCATCACCAGAGCCAGGAGCGGCCGGCGTGGAAGCACGTGCTCCAGCATCAGCAGCTGCCCACCAGGCTTCAGCACGCGCCGAATCTCCGTCAGCCCGAGGACCGGGTCCGGTACCGAGCAGAAGACGAAGGTCGACACCACCGTGTCGAACTCGCCATCAGGGAACGGCAATGCCTGAACGTCGGCTTCCTGCAAGTCAACGTGTCTCGAAAGCTCTGCTGCTCGTTTCCTCGCCCTCTCCAGCATACGGAGCGACAGGTCGATGCCCGTGATCTCCACATTCCCGGGGTGATAAGGGATGTTCTTTCCGGTCCCAACGCCCACCTCCAGGACGCGCGGTCCCTTGACGCGCCCCCACAGCCCGGCCCTCCAGGGAGCCATGCGTTTCTCGCCGCGCTGCTCCATGAGATCGTAGAATCGGGCGATCCGGTCGTACCTCGCCCTGGTACGAGCGGTATCCTTCACATCAGGCTTGCTCATTCGGTCGTTACCCATCCAAGATCCGTTTCATCTCGTAGACTAATCCCCGGTGATCTCCTCACCCTGCCCTACAACTGGGCCAGGTCCCTCTTCGCGCCCTCAAACTCGGCCGCGCTGATCTCGCCGGTGGCGTACCGTCGCTGGAGGATATCCATTGCGGTATCACGAACCGGTTGCTGCTGGACTGAGAACAATCGCGTCGCGCCCCAGACCACCAGAAGTACCACACCAACCCAGAACACGAGCCCCAAGATCATCCCCAGGCCGCCGAAGCCGCCCATGATACCCCAACCACCATATCCCATCATCTTTATATCCCCTCCTGGGGGTTGCCCCCCTTTTGTGCTGTAGGAAGTATGGCAGACCCATGTGAAGAATCTGCGCACTCCAGGTCAAGACTCGATCAAGATTCGCCATTTGCACCGCGCTGACCACCGCTGGCGGGTCGCGCCCCCTTGACGGCCTCCATTCGGACATTATATCATTATCTAGCGATACAATGATACGACGAGGCGCCGATGTTGACCGCCGAGGTCCAGACCCTCACTCTGAAGGCCAAGCTCTTCCGAGGCTTCGCCGATCCCTCGCGCCTCGCCATCCTGGAATCGCTTCGCTCCGGCCCCAAGAGCGTTGGTGAGGTGGTCTCCGCCACCGGGTTTGCCCAATCCAGTGTGTCCACCCACCTCGCCTGCCTGTACGAGTGCGGGCTGGCGTCCCGCAGGCAGCAGGGTAAGTTCGTTTACTACGGCCTCAGCGACGAGCGGGTGGAGGCCCTTCTCCGCATGGGCGACGAGCTGCTTGCCGATGTGGCGAAGGGCGTCTATGAGTGCACCCGCTATAACGAACCCGAAGAGAGGTCCTGAGCATGCCGAAAGAACAGAGCATTGAGGTCCCCGTGGCAGGAATGGATTGCGCCGAGTGCGCCATGCACGTCCAGCACGCCCTCGCGGAGCTACCGGGCGTCTATTCGGCCAAGGTGCTCCTCTCCTCCGAGAAGGCGATCATCCAGATGGACCCGGGCAAGGTGGAAATGAGCGCCATCCGCGAGGCCGTGGCGAAGGCTGGATACTCCGTTCCTGAAGCTGGGGCCGAGTCCGGGTCCAGCTCCCCAATGACCGATTTCACCAGGAGGGTGCTCACCCTATTCGGCGTCGTCTTCGGGGCCGTCCTCTTCATAGTCGTCGTCGGCGAGTGGTTCGGCTTCTTCGAGACCGCCACCGAGCGCATCCCCTGGCCCATCTGGCTGGCCGTGGTGGTGATCGGCGGCTACCCCGTCTTCCGCAACGTGGTGCAGGCGACTCTTCGCCGCCAGGTTATCTCCCACCATCTCATGACCCTTGGCGTCATTGCCGCCGCCGTGGTGGGCCAGTGGGCCACCGCCGCCGTGGTCGTCTTCTTCATGCGGGTCGGCGACTACGCGGAGAGCTTCACCACGGGAAGGGCACGGCGCGCCGTGAAGGATCTCACCGCCATGGCGCCCCAGAAGGCAAGGGTCGAGAGAGAGGGAGAGGAGATCGAGATCCCCGCCTCCCAGGTGCGGGTTGGAGAGACCGTGATTGTCCGGCCAGGGGACCAGATCCCCGTGGACGGAGAGGTGGTGGCCGGACAGGCAACCGTCGATCAGGCAGCCATCACAGGGGAGTCGATGCCGGTTGAGGTGGCCCCGGGCGCCAGGGTCTACGCGGCCAGCATCGCCAGGCTGGGAAGCCTTCGGGTGTGCGCGACAGGCGTCGGCTCGGATACGACTTTCGGCAAGGTGATCAAGCTGGTGGAGGAGGCCGAATCGAACAGGGCGGACGTGCAGAGGATCGCCGACAGGTTCAGCGCATACTACCTGCCGGTGGTGGCTGGGATCGCTGCCCTCACCCTGGCTATCCGGCACGACCCTCTGGCGACCGCCGCCGTCCTGGTGGTGGCCTGCTCCTGCTCCTTTGCCCTGGCTACGCCCATCGCCATGCTGGCATCGGTGGGAGCAGGGGCAAAGCGGGGACTCCTGATCAAGGGGAGCAAGTATCTGGAGACCCTGGCCAAGGCCGACGTGCTGCTGATCGACAAGACAGGCACCCTCACCCTCGGTAGACCACAGCTCACCGACGTGGTGCCGCTGAACGGGCTCACCCAGGACGAGGTACTGCGACTAGCGGCCTCCGTCGAGCGATACTCGGAGCACCCCCTTGCTGAAGCAGTGAGAAGGGCTGCACGAGACAGAGGCATAGCTCTCGCCGAGGCCGGCGGATTCGAGGCATTACCGGGTCAGGGCGTGAAGGCGCTGGTCGATGGTAAGCAAGTAGCGGTCGGCAATCGGCGCCTGGCCGGAGACGGTTCCGACATATCCACGGCCCTGGAACTGGAGGCAGAGGGCAAGACCCTGCTCTTCGTGGCTGTGGACGGCACTACGGCAGGGGTGCTGGCGGCCTCGGACACCCTTCGGGAGGAGGTGCCTGAGGCGCTGCGGGCTGTGAAGGCTCTCGGCGTGAAGAAGGTTGAGCTCCTCACGGGCGACAACGAGAGGACGGCTGCCGCCCTCGCTGATCATCTCGGCGTCGAGTACAGAGCGAACCTGCTTCCAGAGGACAAGATCCGCATCGTGAGGGAGTACCAGTCCCGTGGACATACCGTGGTGATGGTGGGCGACGGCGTGAACGACGCCCCGGCTCTTGCCCAGGCGAATGTGGGGATCGCCATGGGTGTGGCGGGGAGCGACGTGGCCCTTGAAGCCGCCCACATCGGGCTCATGCGCGAGGACTGGATGCTCGTCCCCGAGGTGTTCCGCATAGCGAGGCGCACGATGCGGGTCGTCAAGACCAACATCGCCTTCACGGCGCTGTACAACGTGGTGGGCTTGTCTCTGGCCTCTGCCGGCATACTCCCTCCCATTCTGGCGGCGGCTGCCCAGTCCCTTCCAGACATCGGCATCCTGGCTAACTCGTCCCGGCTGCTCAGACAGAAGTGACGGCGCAGCGCGAGCGGCTGGCGCTAGTGAGGCCGCGTGAGTCGCTTGAACTTGAAGAGGAAGAAGTCCTGATGCCGCGTGGAACCATTCTGGTCGCCGAAGATGAACCGAAGATCGTCGAGGTGCTGAGGCTTTACCTGGAGCGAGGTGGCTACCAGGTGGAGGCAGCACCCGACGGCGCTGTTGCCCTGGAAGCCTTTCGCCAAAGCAGGCCGGACCTCGTGCTCCTGGACCTCAACCTTCCCAAGGTGGACGGCCTGGAGGTGTGCCGCCAGCTCCGGAGGGGATCCTCCACTCCCATCATCATGCTCACCGCCCGGGACGAGGAGGCCGACAAGCTGATAGGGCTGGAGTTGGGGGCCGACGACTATGTGACCAAACCCTTCAAGCCAAGAGAGGTGGTTGCCCGGATTCGGGCGGTGCTCCGCCGGGCCGCTCCATCGTAGTCCGCCGAGGAGGTGCTGAGGACCGGGGACCTCGTGCTGGACCCCGCTCGCCACGAGGTCAGGAGGGACGGGGAGGCGCTGGACCTGACCCCCACGGAGTTCCGGCTGCTGGAGACGCTGATGCGAAGCCCGGGCCGGGCTTATAGCCGGCTCCAACTGCTGGACCTGGTGCAGGGGTACTCCTTCGAAGGGTACGAGAGGACCATCGACGCCCACATCAAGAACCTGAGGCAGAAGATCGAGCCGGATCCCAGCCGGCCCACTCGCGTCCTCACTGTCTACGGCGTGGGCTACAAGTTCTCGGAGTCCACCAGTGGATAGCGCGGCCGCTGAACGCGACTATCTCAAGGCTGGCCTCAAGGAGCGGGCCTGATCGGTTCGGCGATCAGGCCCGCTCTGTATTACTTCTTGTCATTGTCGGGCTTCGCCCAGCCGTGTTGCCTCACCCCACGGGAAGTGTTATCATCGGCCAGATAGATTAAGCCAGCGCTTAATCGTCGGATGATGGTTGGGGCGGCACCGAGGCTACCCCCGAGGAGGAGGTGCATGGAGAAGACCCTCGAACTGGAGGTCCCGCTTCTGGTCCCCGGCCTTGAGGACGGCCGGGATCGATGCCTCGAACGGCTGGAAGGGACCCTGAAGGAGCGGAAGGGCATCAGCCGAGCCCACGTGGAACGCGAGGAGTCCCCGCCGCGACTGTACCTGCACTATGACCCCGACCAGCTCACGGTGGAGGACGTGCGCCGCATGGCGCAGCGGGCGGGCACCGACATCGCCAACCGCTACCACCACGCGGTGATCCTCGTCGAAGGGATGGACTGCTCTGACTGCGCCCTGGTGGTGGAACACGGCATCTGCCGTATGGAGGGGGTGCTCGCCGCCACCGTGAACTACGCCGCGGGGACTCTCCACGTGGAGTTCGACGCCCGCCACACGAGCAGGGCTGCCATCGAGAAGCGGATCCGGCAGTTCGGCTACAGCGTCCCCGCCGGGCCGCTGCGCACCTGGTTCGACGCCAACCGGGAACTGCTCTTCAGCCTTCTCGCGGGCACGTGCCTGTTGGCGGGCTGGTCGGGAGGCCGTTTTCTGGCCTTCCCCTCCGCCCTCTCCCTGGCCCTGTATCTGGCAGCCTACGCCTTCGGAGGATACGACGTCTCCCGCCACGCCCTCCACGCCCTGCGGGAGCGGGAGTTCGACACCGACGTGCTGATGGTGGTGGCGGCCCTGGGCGCAGCAGCTCTCGGTGACTTCGCCGAGGGCGCCCTCCTTCTTTTCCTCTTCAGCCTGGGCCATGCTCTTGAGGAGCGGGCCATCGACAGAGCCAGGGGTGCCATCCGGGCCCTGGCGGATCTGGCCCCCAAGACGGCCCTCGTCCGACGCGGCGACCAGGACGTCGATCTCCCCGTCGGGCAGGTCCAGATCGGGGACAATGTGATAGTCCGGCCCGGGGTGCGGGTATCGGTGGACGGGGTGGTCGAGAGCGGCACTTCGGCGGTGGACCAATCGCCGGTGACCGGTGAGAGCGTGCCGGTGGACAAGGCTCCGGGGGATGCGGTCTACGCCGGATCGGTGAACGGCGAGGGGGCCCTCACCATCCGGGCGACCCGCCTGGCGAAGGACAGCACCCTCGCCCGGGTGATAGAGATGGTGGAGCAGGCCCAGGCCCAGAAGTCTCCCACCCAGCAGCTCACCGAGCGTTTCGTGCGCTTCTTCGTGCCGGCGGTCCTGGTGGGGGACCTTCTGCTGATCGTGGTGCCGCCCGTCTTCGGCGTGCCCTTCGCGGAGTCCTTCCTGCG
>JAJYKO010000205.1 GCA_021788565.1 Chloroflexota bacterium | reverse complement strand
TGCAACGCATAGTCCTGCTCCCTGTACAGGCCGCCCACATAGCAGAGTTTTACCTCTGCCCGAGGAATTCCCAGCTTTTCCAGCAGGGTCTCGATCGTCGCCTCAGGCGGCACAGCGACCTCCGCGGACTCCCCCAGGCCCACCTCGGGAAGGTACTGTCTCAACGTGGCGTATGCCCGTACTTTGACGTTGGTCATGCTACGAACGCAGTAACCTTACTTCGTTTCCAGCCGCGCGTAGACGGAGTCCAGGGCCTCGTCGGTCACATTCCAGACCACGTTGTGCGGAGGAAGCGGCTCATACTTCATGAACTCGGGCATGCGATCCGCTGCCTTGCCGAGACCCGCCGCCTCGTTGAACTTGCGCTCGGTCCGCAGAATCTCATCGCCGATCCGCATCACGTCCGCCGTCGTCCAGTTGGCACCGACCACACCCGCGCACTCCTCGACCATCCCCTCATACGCGCTGGGGATATCCAGGATAGCGAAGGCGATGAACAGGCAGTGTCCCGAGCTGTCGATAAAGCCGGTCGTCGACTGGAACGCATAGGAGAGGTCGGCCTTGTTCGGATCGAACTGGTCCAGCTTGCCGCTTACGCCCGCAATCTCCGGCGCGATGGTGTAACCGGCCGTGTGGTCTGCACCCATCGTGGTCGTGGCGTACGTGATGCCGATGCCCTTGACGGCTCGAGGCTCATAGGCAGGCATACACTGGTTCTTGACGGTGGGAATGCGCGTCACACCGAAGGCCTTGCCCGCGAATCCCGTCCCATTTCCGATGATGCGGCCCATCGGCGTGCCCTTGCCGACTTCCTCAAGCAGCTTGATTGCGCCCTGGGCATCACCGAACGAAAGCGCTCCGCCCTCCATCGCTACTCCGATGGTGCCCCCCATCTCGATAGTGTCCAGCCCGATGTCGTTGCACAGCCAGGTCATCTTGGCAATCGCTTCAAGGTCGTCGATCCCGCAGTTCGGGCCGAGCGCCCAGGCAGTCTCATACTCGACACAGGAAGCGATCTCGTTGCCGTTCGCATCCCGCACCGTGTTGGAGCACTGGATGATGCAGCCTGGGCTGCAGGCGTGGTTGTACTCCTCCTTGCCCAGGATCGCCTTGTTGCCCTCGAAGATAGCCTCGCCCGCGACTTTAGCCGCGTTCTCGAACCGGCCCGAGGAGAAGTTGCGAGTCGGAAGCCCGCCGGCCTCGTTCATGATGTTGATGAGTACGGCGGTGCCGTAGGTATTGAGCGCACCCTTCGGCTTCGTGAGGTCGTGGCTCTGCAGTCCCGCCACCAGCTTCTTGCGTCCCTGCTCGAACAGCTCCTTGTTGGCGATGGGCACGCCTTCCGCTCCCGCATCGTCTATCACGATTGCCTTGAGGCCCTTGGAGCCCATCACGGCGCCGAGGCCGCCGCGACCCGCATAGCGGCTAGCCCGGTCCTTCTGGTCGTTGAAGCAGATGCCTGCGCCCGCCAGCTTGAACTCGCCCGCGGGGCCCACACAGCACACCCCCACCTTGCCGTACCTGGCTACCAGGTTGTCGGTGGACTCGTAGGCACCCTTCCCTGCCAGGTCGTCGGCAGGCAACAGACGAGCCCCGCCCTTCTTGACCTCCAGCAGGTAGGATTTACCATCCTTCGGCTGGCCCTCGACCACAAGAGCCTTGATCCCCAACCGGGCCTGCATCACTGCGAACTTGGTGCCCGCGTTGGACTCCTTGATTCCACCGGTAAGCGGGGACTTGCCGCCGACGGATAATCGGGCGCTGGTCGAGGCGGGGGTACCGGTCACGATACCGGGGGCGAACACCAGCTTGTTCGTGGGTCCCAGGGGGTGGCACCCCGGATCGACCTCGTCGGCCACCATAGTCGATGTGAGCCATCGGCCGGCCATCATGGCATACTTCTCAGGTACGTCCTCGTACTTGACCGTTCCGCTAGTCATGTCAACCCGCAGAATCCTGGCCATCTCGCTCATCTCCTTAGTGAAGCTATCTCAAGAGGAGTATTGACACATCCGAACACCAAGGTTGAGGCCTGCAACGGAGATTACCTGTGATCACCTCCTTTCGCGCGGAATGAAGTGACACCAGAGTAAATTAGCCCTGGCTTATAGTCAACATGCAATTATCAAAACTATAGGCTTTACCAAGGGAGTCCCGAACTACCCTACCAGGATGCCGGAACCGGCAAGCGCCTCGCCGATGACCCAGCATTGGAGTCCCGCGGCGTCGAAGGCAGCCAGGAGCCCAGCGAGCCTCTCGGGCGCCACGCCCGCGAGAAGGCCCCCAGAGGTCTGCGGATCCATGAGCAGGTCAGCCAGTTCGGCCGAGACCGAGTCGCCGATTTCAACTCGCACACGGCTGATCCCGCCGGTGCCCAGCAGCCAGGCTCGGTTGCGGCCTACGCCACCCGGAAGGATGCCGGCTCGCGCATATTCCACAACCCCCGGCAGGAGAGGCACCTTCGTCGAGTCGATCCGCAATCGTAGACCGCTTGCCTCGGCCATTTCTGAGGCATGCCCCAGCAGTCCAAAACCGGTCACGTCGGTAACCGCCCGCACCCCGGCCTCGCGCAGCAGTCTCGCGGCATCCCGGTTCAGCGTGAGCATACTCGCCACCGCCGCTTGGAGGTCCGGCACAGACACCTTCTGCTCTTTGTGGGCTGTGGTTATGGCTCCCGTGCCCAGGGGTTTGGTGAGGATCAGGAGATCGCCGCTCTTCAAGGCATCCTTCGTGGTGATGTCGCTCGGGTCGGCAATGCCGGTGACGCAGAGCCCATACTTCGGCTCTTTGTCGATCACGGTGTGGCCGCCGACGATCACTCCTCCCGCTTCGGCCACCTTCTCGGCGCCGCCGCGCACGATCTCCGTTATGATGTCGTGGGGAAGATCTTCGGGGAACGCCGCCACGTTCAGGGCAAACAGCACCTCCCCGCCCATGGCATACACGTCGCTCATGGCGTTGGCGGCAGCTACCGCACCGTAGGTGTACGGATCATCCACCACCGGAGCAAAGAAGTCCACGGTCTCGATGATGGCGCGATCGCCCACCTGGAACACGGCAGCGTCGTCGCTGGTCTTCAGCCCCACCAGCAGATCCGGGTGGGTGTACTGAGACAGCGGCCTAAGTATCTCCTGTAGGTCCAACGGACCCAGCTTACCAGCTCAACCAGCGCAACTTGCCAGCGCGGTAAGCCGGATTGGTTCCGCTTCAGCCATGATGCTCCCTCAAGTGCTGATATAATGAGATTATACGGGATGATGATCTGATCAGCAAAGGAAGACGGCCGTGGCTGGGGACAAGCGCCAGAGAGAGTTGGCCAGGCTGTACGGCGGATCGGAACTGCGGGCGCAGGCCTTGGAAGCAGAGGTTCGGTCTCACATAAAGGAGACGGCTATGGCTAGAATCAAGCGACAATCGGACATCGCCAGCGGTGCTCATCACCAGCGCACCGAGGAGAGCCTGGTGCTCGGGGGCTTCGCCATAGTGCTGGTCGTCGGGGGCGCCCTCATGGTGCTGGTGCTGGGATCAGGCCCTGCCGCACTAGGCATAGGCATCATCCTTCTCGTCTTCGGTATCTTCCTGATGCTCTACAAGGGCCTCGGCATGCTGGACGATTGGCTAAAACGAGAGTAACCGCCGCTTACCTGAAGGGGCCATCAGCGGGTTGAACGTTGGCCATCCTCAGGTATTCCTCCTCGTTTGCCTCGATCATCAGCTTGAGCATCAGCACCATATCGCCACTTGGCAGGGCCTCGATCGGCTGAAGACAAAGCCTCATCACCTGTCTGCCCGACTCATACACCGCCACCATGCCAGGACGAGCAGGGATACAGTAGGTCCGTCGGGGTATGCTCGGGCTAGGAACCATCAGGCAGGCGAAGTGCTCCAGGTGGCGGCGCTCCTCCTCCGAGAGCGTCTCGCGCAGCAGAACCCTTGCCTTGTCCTCTGCATGCTGGGCGTCGTCGCTCCAGCGGCTCAGGAGATGCCCCGTCCCTAACAGCATAAGCGCCAGAATTACCAGAAATGCTAGAAGCTCCAGCTCCTGCGGCATCGCCATCCCTCCGTTACCGGCGGAACCACTCTTACCACCCAGGTATCGACGATGACCGAGATTGGCATCTTCTCAATGGGGGTACAGCTCCAGCACCCCCTTCTCCGAGGCCTCACACACGCCACGCTCGGTAATCAATCCGGTTACCAGGCGGGCAGGGGTGACGTCGAAAGCGTAGTTCGCGGCAGCGCTGTCCTCTGGCGTGAGCAGCACGCTGCCGATCACTCCATCGTGTAGACCGTCGACAAATCTGACCTCGGCGGCATCCCGCTGCTCGATGGGGATCTCAGCGAGGCCGTCACGGATCTTCCAGTCGAACGTCGATGACGGTAGCGCGACATAGAATGGGATACCGTTGTCTCGGGCGGCGAGCGCTTTGAGGTAGGTCCCGATCTTGTTTGCCACGTCGCCAGTGCGGGTCACACGGTCAGCGCCCGTGACGACCATGTCTACGAGCCCATGTTGCATCAAGTGGCCGCCGGCATTGTCGACGATGACCGTATGCGGAATACCCTGCTGTCCCAACTCCCAGGCCGTGAGCCGGGCACCTTGATTGCGCGGGCGGGTCTCGTCCACCCAGACGTGCACCGGCAGCCCCTGATCGTGGGCGGCGTAGATAGGAGCGGTTGCGGTGCCATAATCCACGAAAGCCAGCCAACCGGCGTTGCAGTGGGTGAGGATGTTGACTGTTCGCCCCCCCTTCCGATCCCATATCTCCCGAATAATCCTCACGCCATGCTCGCCGATTCGCCGGCAGTACTCGGCATCCTCGTCGGCGATGGCCTGAGCCGTCCTGAAAGCAGCTTGAACCAACGCCTCGCTATCTTGCACGGCTGCACGCATGGCCGCGATTTGTCGATCTACAGCCCACTCCAAGTTCACGGCAGTTGGGCGCGACGCCTTCAATTTCTCGCCGTCCGCGGCTACAGACGTCATGAAGTCCCCCGCCGAGCCGCGCGCCGCGCGCAACGCCCCCAGGTACATGCCGAACCCCGCGGCAGCGCCGATCAAGCCTGCACCACGCAAGTGCATTTCCTTGATCGCAAGAGCAACCTCGTCGACAGTCGATAGATCTTCCACGATGAATTCGTAGGGCAGGCGGCGCTGGTCAATTATCTGCGCTACGTGTGGATCGTCCTCTTTGACCCAGATGGTTCGGTAGTGTCTGCCGTGCACTTTCATTGTCTGAGCAATCCTACGTTAGAGGGTTTCGTCATTGTTGTCATGGAGAATGGCAGCGTGGATAGGTTGGAGCAATCAGTTGGCGACCCGCCTCTTAGAGCGGCCAGCGCCAGCAGCCTGCCACCGGCTCTCGACAGCGAGGCCGGGAATGGGGATGCGTTGCATTCGGCCAGGCCTTCCACGATCTCTTCAGCCAATTCCGGTCTCCTGAGCAGTAGCTCTGCGAAGTCGACAGGATCGTGGCGGTGACGCCATCATTCTGATGCCGCCCTGGTAGGATGTCAAGATCTAAGAGCCTGTCTAGCGTGGTTGCAGTGCTTGTCAAGATACTGTGCTCTTTGTAACTGGATTCAACTTGAAAGCGCGGCCCACATCTGCTACGATGCAACAGGTTTCCCACTGTACCTCGCAGTTTCCTTCGCTCGCAGGCCAAAAAGTCACCCGGGTGGTTTTGAGTGTTCCAGGACAAGGCTATAACCTTAGGGCACCCCAGCTATGTGTGGAGGCGCGGCCAGGACCGCCGCCTCAATTTGATACGCGACTATGTACCCCTGGAGAATCGGCGAATCCTCGACGTCGGCTGCGGGCTTGGCATGTACGTCGAAAAGTTCCGCCGCTTCAGCCCAGACGTTTACGGCGTCGACGTAGACCCGGAGAAGGTGCAGAAGGCGCAGGAGCGTCTTCCCAATATATCGTTGGCGCCAGCCGAGGAACTCCCATTCAAGGACCGTGATTTCGACGTCGTCCTGCTCCACGAGGTCATAGAGCACGTGGTGGATGACAAGCGAGCCATCGAGGAGGCCGTTCGTTGCCTCGACGTGGGCGGCCACGTCGTCATTTACGCGCCCAACAGGCTGTATCCCTTCGAGACCCATGGCTACTTCTTCCGCGGCCAGTACCACTTCGGTCTACTGCCGCTGATCAACTACTTTCCCGACCCGCTGCGCGATCGAGTTTGCCCACATGTGAGGATCTACACTGCCAGGGATATCGGACGGCTCTTCGACGAGCTACCGGTAAGGTTCGTGGTGCGGACCCACATCTATCCAGGTTTCGACAACATCGTTGCCACCAGGCCTACCCTCGGACGCTTCTTGCAGCGTGCCACCGACACCCTGGAGAAGACCCCGCTCCGAGCATTCGGCATTTCCCATTTCGTGGTCGCTCAGCGCGTCGCATAACGAGCCATTAGCTATTAGAAATCAGCTATCAATTTGTGGCCAATGGCTAACAGCTAATCGCTCTTTGCTAGGAAATCAAAATGAGTACTGTCACGCGACGTAAGAGGCACGCCGCAAAGCGGCGTTCCGGTCTCTCCCCGATCAGGACGCTCTTGATCGTCCTGGTAACACTTGGCGTCCTCGCCGTCGTCACCGGCGGCGCCGTTGCCGCCGCCGCTTATTCCTACTACACAACCGATCTTCCATCCCCCGACAAGCTGCAGCAGCAGCAGGCGTACGGCAGCACCAAAATCCTGGACCGCAATGGCAAGCTACTGTACGAACTGGTCGACCCGCAGGCCGGCAAGCGAACCAACGTGAAGTTAGCGGATATTTCCCCATACGTCCGCGAGGCCACTATCTCCATCGAGGACGCCACTTTCTACACCAATCCCGGCTTCAGCGTGAAAGGCATGATCCGGGCTGCCTGGGCAATCCTGCAAGGTGAGCCGATACAGGGAGGCAGCACTATCACTCAGCAGTTGATCAAGCAGGAACTGCTGGGCGACCAGGTTACCATCAGCCGAAAGATCCGGGAGGTGATCCTCGCCTATCGAGTCAACCAGCTGTACACCAAGGATCAGGTCCTGGAGTGGTACCTCAACGACATCTTCTATGGCAACATGTCCAACGGAATCGAAGCCGCTGCCGAGTCCTATTTCGGCAAGCACGCCAGTCAACTGGACCTGGCCGAGTCCTCGATGCTAGCAGGGATACCACAGGCGCCGGCGCTCCTCTCCCCATTGGTGGATCCCCAGGCAGCCAAGAATCGGCAACAGTTGGTGCTGGACGCGATGGTTAACCAGGGCTACATCACCCAGGCGCAAGCGAATGCAGCGTTTAAGGAACAGCTGCAGTACCAGCCCATGGAGTACGGGATCGAGGCCCCCCACTTCGTGATGTACGTTCGGGATCTCCTGGAGCAGAAGTACGGCTCACGGATGCTTTACAGCGGAGGTCTCACGGTCCGAACGTCCCTCGACCTCGACATGCAGCACGTCGCGGAGCGCATCGTGCGGCAGAACGTAGCGAAGGACGCGAGCGCCAATATCCATAATGCCGCACTTGTGGCCATCAAGCCTGAGACGGGCGAGATCCTCGCTATGGTGGGAAGCGCGGACTACTTCGATCGGAGCATCAGCGGCCAGGTAAACATGGTTACAGCTAATCGGCAGCCGGGCTCCACTTTCAAGCCGATTACCTACAGCGCTGCCTTCATGAAGGGCTGGAGCCCCGGGACGGTCCTACTGGACTACTACACGATCTTTCACGATCGGCTGGGACGCCCCTATACGCCGCATGACGTCAACTACCGGTGGAGCGGTCCTGTCACAGTCCGGAAGGCCATCGGAAACTCGATGAACGTCCCCGCGGTGGACACGCTGCAGTTCGTGGGGGTGAACACGGCCGTTGACCTGGCACACAAGATGGGCATAACCACCCTTGAGAACCCGAGCGACTACGACCTCAGCCTCACCCTGGGAGGAGGCTCAGTCAAGTTGTTGGACATGGCCTACGCCTACAGCGTCTTTGCCAACAACGGCATCATGAATGGGGAGCCTGTTCCGCCCGACATGCAGAAGCCAGGGTACCGCACCGTGGAGCCGGTCGCCATCCTGAGCGTCCAGGACGCCTCCGGCAAGATCCTGGAGGAGTACAAAGGGCCCGATCACGTCCAGGTGCTTTCGCCGCAGATCTCGTTCCTGA
>JAJYKO010000204.1 GCA_021788565.1 Chloroflexota bacterium | reverse complement strand
CAGCCCGTTCAGCTTCTCGACGGCGCCTTCAAGGGCCTGATCCTCAAGATCTGGCCTGAAGACGGACATCAATTCATAGTCTCGCAACTTCGCACCTCCTTTCCTCGGGATTACCCTCGTCCCGCGTTCCGGCCAGTGCGGTGCCGGCGGGTCGAGAGCAGAAAGGCAGCGGCGCAACGGCCGCCGAATAGCCCCACCATGGGGGTAACGTTCGAAAGTATATCATAAGGCTGAGGGGGCGGCCAAATTGACGCGTATCCTACCCGATGCTACTATCAAGCTGGAAAAGAACGCGTTGCTTGGAGGTCGAGATGTCCGGGTTGGATCATATCGCCCAGGAGATCGCTGCGTGTCAGCGATGCGAATTGGCCAAGACACGGAATCTCACGGTTCCAGGCGAGGGGAATCCCAACGCGGAGATCATGTTCATCGGAGAGGCGCCGGGCTGGTACGAGAATCAGCAGGGCAAGCCTTTCGTAGGGCCGGCGGGGCAGTTCCTGGCCGATTTGCTGGCCTCGATCAACCTGAAACGGGAGGACGTCTTCATAGCGAACGTCATAAAGTGCAGGCCTCCCCAGAACCGGGATCCTCTTCCTGAGGAGATAAGCTCTTGCGCGGACTACCTGGACAGGCAGATAGCGGCCATCAAGCCGAGGCTTATCGTTACGCTGGGAAGGTTCTCCATGGCAAAATTCTTCCCCGTGGGCAAGAGCATCAGGGACCTGCACGGCACCACCTGCGTGAGGAACGGCGTTCTCTGTTTCGCGATGTATCATCCCGCGGCGGCGCTCCATCAGCCGAGCCTGAAGCGAACGTTGGAGCAGGACATGCTGAAGATTCCGAAGCTGTTGGAGGTCGCGACCGAGATGGATGCGCCCGAGAAGCCTCGCGAGGAGCCTCCCACCCAGCTGAGTCTGTTTTGATCGCCTGGACCGCAGCTTGCTCGGACTAGTCTGAAGGTTGTGAAGATCGTGGCAAAGCATCGCTTGAAGGTCGTACCCCTCGGTGGGGTCGGAGAGATCGGCAAGAATATGTGGGTGGTCGAGTTCGAGGACGACATTATCGTCATCGACAGCGGCCTCATGTTCCCTGACGACGAGATGCACGGGATCGACCTGGTGATCCCTGACATCAGCTACCTCGTTGAGAACCGGGAGAAGGTTCGAGGCATCGTCATCACCCATGGCCACGAGGACCATACCGGCGCTCTCCCTTACGTTCTGCCGCAGTTGAAGGTGCCCATCTACGCCACTAAGCTTACGCACGGACTCATTTCGGTGAAGTTGAAGGAGCACCGCTTGCAAGGCGTAGTGGAGCAGGTGGTCGTGCAGCCGGGCGAAGCAGTGCAATTGGGCGCCCTGGATGTTGAGTTCGTTCACGTCGCGCACAGCATTCCAGACGCCGCCTTGCTCGCCATTCACTCGCCCGTTGGGACCCTGGTCCATACCGGGGATTTCAAGTTCGACCAGAGCCCGCTCGACGGTAAGATCACGGATTTTGCCAGGCTGGCCGAGCTCGGTAACGAGGGCGTGCTTGCCCTGATTTCTGACTGCACACGCGTGGAGCAACCGGGCTTCACGCCGTCAGAGCGGCTGGTGACGGAGACCTTCGATCACTTGTTCTCCAAGGCAGAGGCTCGTGTGGTGGTTACTACCTTTGCCTCCAACATTTCGAGGGTGCAACAGGCCATCGAGGTAGGGCATAGACACGGGCGCAAGAGCGCGGTGGTGGGTCGAAGCATGGAGAGCAACGTCGCGATCGCTCGTGAGCTGGGATACCTGCAGATTCCGGAAGGTGCGTTGATCAGGGTGGACGAGCTGAACAAGCTTCCACCTGAGCAAACCCTGTTTCTGACTACCGGCTCACAGGGTGAGCCTACGTCCGTTCTGAGCAGGATCGCTAACAGGGAGCACAAGCAGATTCAGCTGGCGCCCGGCGATACGGTGATCATCTCCGCTACCCCTGTACCAGGAAACGAGGAGGCGGTGGCTCGCACCATTAACAACCTCTTCCGCCAGGGAGTGGACGTCATCTACGGCCCCGGCGCTATGGTCCACGTCTCTGGTCATGCCAGCCGGGAAGAACTGAGGCTGATGATAAACCTCCTTCATCCGGAGTTCTGCGTGCCGGGGCACGGCGAGTATCGTCACATGGTCCTCTACAAGCGGCTGGCTCAGGAGTGTGGGATCCCGCAGGGGAACGTGCTGATGTCCGAGTTGGGCAGCGTGATGGCCTTCAGTCCTGGCTTCGGCAAGATTGTTGATCGTGTTACTGCCGGTGACGTGCTGGTGGACGGTGTGACCGTGGGTGAGGTGGGCGAGGTCGTTCTGCGAGACAGGCGGCTCCTGGCCCAGGACGGTGTGCTCATCGTAGCGTGCACGGTGGACCGCCAATCCGGACGCATCGTGGCTGGGCCCGATGTGGTGTCCCGTGGGTTTGTCTACGCGCGCAACTCCGAGGAGTTGCTCGATGCCGCCAAGGAGAAGGCCGCCGAGGCGATCGGAGTGGACGGCGTATCGCTAGCCGAACCTGGTTTCATGGAGTCCAAGATCAAGGAGGCGGTGGGCAAGTTCCTCTACGAGCAAACCCGCCGCCGGCCGATGATTCTCCCTGTGGTTCAAGCACTGTAGTTCTGTCTGCGTCTGGCGCCCAGAATTCCTGGGCGCCCTTAATTCAGGCGGCGTCGGCGACGATGGCCGGGTTCTGATGCCTGGGCCGGGCTGGCCTCGATATCTCCCCGTTGCGATCAGGTGCAGGAGGGCTGTGTTGGCCTCCGTTTCTAGAAAGGGCAAGCGGAAGCAGTCCGCTGTGAGGCGGTTGCCTGTCCTCGGCCCGGTGGCCCGACGTAGGATAGGAGGTGTCTTGCTGCTCGCAGCCGGTGCCGGAAGTGGTCTCAGCCTGCTGTTCCCCAACGGGCCGGTCACCCGCACCCTCGCCTACGGCTTAGGGCTGCTTGCCGGATGGGGTGCCATGACGGTGCCCGTGGTACTGCTGTGGAGTGGAGTAGCGGTTCTCGGCCTTGGTCCGAATGGGGGACTTCAGCTTCGGCGGAGGGACATCGCCGGAGCGGCCTTGCTTCTTCTCGCATTCCTGGGCATCCTGCACATCTTGCCCGTCGGAATCGAGAGTATGCGGGGGCGGGCTAGCGGCGGGCAGGGGGGCGGATACCTGGGGTATGCCCTCACATGGCTGTTGGAACCGAACCTGGGTGCGTGGGGGAGTGTCCTGGTGCTGGCAGCGGGGGCCGTGGCAGGCATCCTGCTTTTCGGGTGGACGCATCCGCGCGACATTCTCCGGCTCTTTCGCCTGGGGTGGTCCTCGTTCCGACAGTGGCGAGAGGAGCGGAAACGGGCGGTCCGCATCAATCCGGCCCGCGAGGACCCGATGCCAGCCGCCGCGGCCGCCAAGAAGCCTCAGGCCACAAAGGCCGTGGCCGCCTTGGAGAGCGACACTCCTGTAGAGGAGGAGCTCCGCGTAGCGGGCCCACCGCATCGGGAGTGGACCCTGCCGCCGATAGACATCTTCGAGGCCGTGCCGGCTGCCGAACTGTCGCAGATTGACATAAGGCAGCGGATTCGGACCATCGAGGATACACTCAAGAGCTTCGGTGTGGATGCCCGAGTGGCGGAGGTCAATCAGGGCCCCGCCGTGACGCAGTTCGGCGTGGAGCCTGGGGTTGGAGTCAAGGTGGCCAGGATCATGGCGCTGGGGAACGACCTGGCCTTGCGACTCGCGGCGGCGCCACTGCGGTTAGAAGCCCCAGTTCCTGGCAAACAGGTGGTGGGCATCGAAGTCCCCAACGGTTCGGTCTCGGTGGTTTCCATTCGCGATCTGCTCGAGAGCGGTGCATACACCAAGCATCGCGGCCGCCTCAGGCTCGCCCTGGGCAGGGACGTCTCCGGGGCCACGGTAGTAGGTGACCTGGCCAAGATGCCTCACCTGCTGATAGCGGGCGCCACCGGGGCGGGCAAAAGCGTTTGCCTCAATAGCTTCATCGCCGCGCTGCTCTACCAGTGCACGCCCGACGAACTCCGCATGCTCATGATCGATCCCAAAATGGTGGAGATGGCGCCGTTCAACGGAATCCCACATCTCTTGACCCCGGTCGTCTGTGAGATGGATAAGGTTGTTCCTTCGCTCAAGTGGGTCACGAAGGAGATGGAGCGCCGGTACCGCCTGTTTGCAGCGCGAGGGGCCCGCAACATCGACGGATATAACCGACTTGCCACGGGCAATGGTAGTGACATGCCGCTGCCGTACATAGTGGTGATCATAGACGAACTGGCCGATCTCATGATGACGGCACCCGACGAGGTGGAGAAGATCCTCTGCCGGCTGGCGCAGCTGGCACGGGCAACCGGCATCCACCTCGTTGTGGCGACCCAGCGGCCCTCGGTCGACGTGGTGACTGGTTTGATCAAGGCCAACTTCCCCACCAGGATCGCGTTCGCGGTCACCTCTCAGATCGACTCCCGGGTGATCCTGGACCAGGCAGGTGCCGAGAAGCTCCTGGGGAGGGGAGACATGCTGTACATGCCGCCCGACGCAGCCAAACCTATCCGCATTCAGGGCACGTACGTGTCCGATGGGGAGATCCTCGACATGGTCGACTACTGGAAGAAGGCAACGCCCTCGGGATACTCGGGCGAGGTGGCCGAGCACGTGGCGTTCGAGCCTGTGGAGGAAGACGAGGCCGACGACATGTACGAGCAGGCCGTGGAGTTGGTCTCCCACCACACCCGTGTCTCGACCTCACTGCTGCAGCGACGGTTAAAGATCGGCTACAACAGGGCGGCGAGGCTGATGGAACTGCTGGAGGAGAACAGCGTGGTTGGCTCCGCGGATGGGGGCAAGGCCCGCGAGGTGCTGATCCGCTCTGAAGAGTCCAGCGAGGACGACGGGCTAAGCGAGGAGTAGACTCTTGGCGCGAGATCGCGTGGACAATTCGCCGTCATGCCCGCGCAGGCGGGCATCCAGGGTACCCTCCGCGCGCCGGTGTCCTGGACCCCCGCTTTCACGGGGGTGACGAATAGCAGTAGCCGCAGCCTCTAGCTGCGCGTGGCCTGACCCCTCGTGGACGAAGCGCAGGCTGTAGCCTGCGGCTACAGACTCGGTTAGTTCGGCAACTCCAGCGGCGTCTTGGCGAGCAGCCAGCGCCCGTTCGTCCACTGGACTGGCATCTCCTCCGTTGTTTGCCACGTTGGATTGCCCTTTCCTTCGATCTGCATGGTGACCACTACAGTGGCTCTCGTGCTGTCCCCTTTGCCGAGGAGACGGTCAATGGGAGCAGAAGTCTGTACGGCACTTTCCATTATGTCGTACCGATTCCCGAGCTGCCAGGCCACGAAGGATCTGGACTTCTCACGGAGGTCCGGTGCGAGCTGCTGGAGTGCGCTGGCGAGGTCGCCGCGTTGGATGGCAGCTGCATACGCCATAACAGGGGATTCGGGACCGCTGCGCCTCTCTGCCCGGTCGGCCCACTCTCCGGCCAGGACAATGAGCGTCGCAGCCAGCAACAGCGCCATGGCGGCGATGAAGGGGAATAGCCTAGTTCTATCCGCATGAGTGGCCAATTGCACCGTCCGTGTATGGAATGGGCACGGGGCGAAACAGGAAAGGGGCGGCAGCTGCCGCCCCCCATGATTACCGCGGAAGCGATTACACTCCCGACCTCGCTACTTGCTGTTGGCCGGGGCGAGGATCATGGTTAGCGCCTTGCCCTCCATAATAGGAGTGCGCTCGACGGCAGCCACGCCCTTCAACCTCTCGAGCACAGCATCGAGAACTTCGCGACCAAGTTGAGGATGCGCCATTTCTCGTCCTCTGAAGACGACAGTGACTTTGACCTTGTCGCCGTCCTCCAGGAAACGCTGAGCCAGCTTTGCTTTCGTTTCGAGATCGTGATCGCCGATCTTCGGCCGGAGCCGCATCTCCTTCAGCAGCACGATCTTCTGATTCTTTCTGGCCTCACCCTCCTTCTTCGTCTGCTCGTATTTGTACTTGCCGTAATCCATGAGCCTGCAGACGGGAGGAACGGACGTCGGCGCGACTTCCACCAGGTCCAGGTCGCGCTCGTTCGCGATTCGCAACGCCTCGAATGTGGGGATTACCCCCAGCTGTTCACCGTTTTCGCCGATGAGGCGAACCTCGCGGACGCGAATCTTCTCGTTGATGCGGAGATCTTTGGCTATGCTTCCACCTCTTTTTCAATCACAGTTTAAGGCCGACAGCCACGCGGAAATACCGTTGGCGTCGGCCTACAGAAATTATAAGGGGCGCCAGAAGGCGTGTCAACGATCCTGGGGCCCAAGCATCACTCCTTGGCCGCCACCTGACGGATCATCATCTCCTGGATCTCCGGTACCGGCTTTGCCCCGAGGTCGCCCTCTGTACGAGAGCGGAGCGCAGCCGCGCCGGCCTCCACCTCACGGTCGCCGATCACCAGCATGTACGGCACCTTCTGCATCTGGGCCTCGCGGATCTTGAAGTTGACCTTCTCTCGCCGCGAGTCCACTTCCGCACGGAGACCGACGCTGTTCAGTTGCTTGGCCACTTTCTCAGCGTATTCCAGGTGTCTATCGGCGATCGGGATCACCTCCGCCTGCACCGGAGCCAGCCATAGCGGGAACGCTCCGCCGTAGTGCTCCACCAGGATCGCGAAGAAGCGCTCCAGTGACCCCAGAAGCGCCCGATGCACCATGTAAGGTCGGTGTTCCTTGCCGTCCTCGCCGACGAAGGAGAGATCGAACCTCTCGGGCTCGTTGAAGTCGAACTGGACCGTCGTGCACTGCCACGGCCGGCCGAGGGCGTCCTTCACCTTGATGTCGATCTTCGGGCCGTAGAAAGCTCCTCCACCCTCATCCACATGGTAGTCCAGGCCCCGCTTCTTAAGTGCCTGGCTGAGCGCCTCTGTGGCTTTGTCCCACAGCTCTGGCTCGCCCACGAAGTGCTCCGGCCTCGTGGAGAGGTAGATCTCATATTCGTTGAACCCGAAGGTCCTGAAGATGTAGAAAGTCAGGTCGAGCGCGGCAAGAACCTCGTCCTCTATCTGGTCTGGCCTGCAGAAGATGTGGGCATCGTCCTGGGTGAAGCCGCGCACACGCAGCAGGCCGTGCAGCACACCGCTCCGCTCGAACCGATAGACCGTGCCCATCTCTGCCCATCGCAGGGGCAGTTCTCGGTAGCTACGAGTCTTCGTTTTGTAGATCTCAATGTGGAATGGGCAGTTCATCGGCTTGACGAAGTACTCCTGGCCCTCCACGTCCATGCCGGAGAACATACTCTCCTTGTAGAAGCCCAGATGGCCGCTGGTCTTCCACAGCTCAGCTCGCCCAACGTGGGGCGTGAAAACGATCTCGTAGCCGGCATCGAAGTGGGCCTTCCGCCAGAACTCCTCGATGGCTACCCTTACTCGGCCCCCCTTGGGGTGCCACAGGATCAGACCCGGGCCGACTTCCTCGGAGACGCTGAAGAGATCGAGCTCGGTTCCAAGCTTGCGATGGTCGCGCTTCTTAGCCTCTTCTACCCTCCAGAGGTAGTCGTCCAGCTCCTGCTGCGTCGGGAAGGTCGTTCCATAGACACGCTGGAGCATCGGACGGTGCTCGTCACCGCGCCAGTAGGCCCCCGCCACGTTGAGCAGCTTGAAGGCGCCTATCGCACCGGTGTTCTCCACGTGAGGGCCACGGCATAGATCGATGAAGTCGCCTTGCTGGTAGATGGACACCGTGTTGGTGTCCTCATCCAGATCGTTCAGGATCTCTATCTTGTACGGCTGGTTGCGGGAGGCGAAGAACTGCTTGGCGTCCTCACGACTCATCTCGGAACGCTTATAGGTCTGCTTCTCCGCCACGATCTTGCGCATCTCCGCTTCGATCTTCTCGAGATCTTCCGGAGTCAGTGGCCTGGGTAGGTCCATGTCGTAATAGAAGCCGTTCTCGATCGCGGGTCCGACGCCATACTTGGCATCGGGGAAGATGTGCTGCACGGCCTCTGCCATCACGTGGGAGGCGCTGTGCCTCATCGTCTCCAGGTCCGGCATTTCAAATACCTCCTGTCATTGATCGGAAACAAAAAGAGCCCCTCGTCCTGGGACGAGGGGCCTCGTGGTTCCACCCATGTTCCGGCCGGTTGGAATAGTCCGACCGCTCTTTGGACCGATAACGGG
>JAJYKO010000203.1 GCA_021788565.1 Chloroflexota bacterium | reverse complement strand
CTTTGTTTGCTCGCGCTCGCCTTCTTGGAGCGCCGGCTTCGCCTGGGTACGAGCCGCGGCGTTCATATAAGCACTGTTGATCGGGAGGTTCTACCAGATGCGAGGCTCAGCCGGTATCGTCAATGCTCTGGTTGGGGAGGGCGTGGGGTTCGTGGCCGGCATCATCGGCGGATCGACCCACGAAATCGTGGATTCCCTGCACGACGCGCCCCAGATCCGCAGCATACTCACGCGGCACGAACGAGTGGCAGTGGACATCGCCGATGGTTACGCCCGGGTCAGCAACCGAATCGGCGTGGCCATGTGCGTACAGGGTCCCGGGGGAGCCAACGCCGTGGCCGGCATAGCCAACTCCTTCGCCGACTCTTCACCCGTGGTCCTGCTCCACGGCCAGGTCAGGCAGGAGCAGTACGGCCGGGGCGCAAGCCAGGAGATGGCAGTCGCCGAGCTCTTCCGGCCGATCACCAAGTGGGTCGCGACCATCACCAAGCCCCAGCGGATCCCCGAGCTGATGCGTCGGGCCTTCACGGTGGCCAACTCGGGGCGGCCAGGCCCTGTGGTGGTCGAGATCCCTAACGACGTGTCCGCGGCCGACGTCGAGCCGGATAAGCTCGCCTACGTACCGGTAGGCCGGCGCTATCGGTGCGCCGCCGACCCCGAGGACGTGGATCGGGCCGCCGCCCTGCTGCTGGCCGCCCGACGGCCCATCCTCTATACCGGCGCTGGCGTTCTCAAGTCTGACGCGACGCCAGAACTGGTGGAGCTAGCGGAGCTACTGGCCGCGCCCACCATGTCCACGCTGAACGGCAAGAGTGGCTTTCCGGAGGATCATCCCCTGGCCCTGGGCCTCGGCGGCTATCCCCAGAGCCTCTACTCGACTGGGCCGGCGATTGCGTTTGCCCACCAGGCCGACGTCGTCTTCTCCATAGGGTGCGGCTTCAAGGCCTACGCCACCAATCAGTTCGCGAGGCTGCCGGAAGGCGCCCGACTGATCCAGGCAGACGCCGACGTACGGGAGATCGGGAAGAACTACCCGGTGGAAGTCGGGCTGGTGGGGGACGCGAAGCTGGTACTGCGACAGATGGTGAATGCGGTGCGGGACCGGCTGGACGGAGCGCGTCGGGATGCGTCGCTCGTTGCCGCCGAGATCGCCAGGCTCCGGCAGGAGTGGATGGCGGAGTGGTTGCCCCTGCTCACCTCCGACGAGGTGCCGATCAACCCGTATCGGGTGACCTGGGAACTGATGCAGAACCTCGACCCCCGGCGTTCCATTGTCCTGCACGACTCCGGCGCGGGCAGGGGCTACACCAGCCACCACTATATGGCACCCGTCCCTCACTCGTTCGTCGGCTTCGGCGGCCAGAGCACCATGGGCTGGTCTCTAGGGGCCTCGATGGGTGCCAAGATCGCCCGTCCGGACATGACGGTAGTGGACGTGATCGGCGACGGGTCGTTCGGCATGACCGGAATGGACGTGGAGACGGCCGTCCGGTGTGGCATCCCCGTGCTGGTCCTGATCGCCAACAACGGGGGACTGGATCTTTCCAAGCAGAGCCAGCGCAAAGGGTTCCGTCCCTACGATGAGTGGATCTCATTGACCGGAGACTATGTGGCAATGGCTCGAGCCATGGGGGCCAACGCCGAACGGGTCGAGGACCCGCGTGAGCTCGGCCCGGCGCTGAAGAGGGGGGTGCAGTCCACTCTGGACGGCCGGCCCGCCGTCCTGGAAGTGCTCACCAAGTCTATGGAGCCGGGTCCGACGAAGCTCCGCTGAACCCCAAGTAAATTCATTCTCTGGAGGTCAGTTCGTGGCTTACGATCTATTGCTGCGCGGTGGCACCGTCATCGACTCGTCCCAGGGGCTGCACTCTCGGCGGGATGTGGCCATCGCGGGCGACGCCATCGCGGCAGTATCCGAGGAGATTCCCGAGAGTCAGGCGGCTCGGGTCGTCGACGTGACCGGTAAGCTGGTGACACCCGGCCTGGTAGACGCCCACTGCCACGTCTTCTACGGCGTGGGCATAGGCTGCATCGCTGACAGGGACTGCCTTCTGCGCGGAACTACCACAGTGGTCGAGGGCGGCGCCCCTGGTACGGGCAGTTTCACTGGGTTCCGGAAGTACGTCGCTGAGTCCTCGCGCACTCGCGTGTTTGGGGAGGTCAACCTCTCCACCGTGGGCATGGTGGATCTGAAGTGGAGCGAGTTCGCCGCGTTCAACCACGTTGATGTCGACGCGGCCGTCCGCTGCGTCGAAGAGAATAGGGACATCGCAATCGGCATCAAGCTGAGGGTATCCGCATCCATCGTGGGCGGCAATCCTTTCATCTACCTGAAGGCTGCCCGACAGGCCGCGGATGCTGCCGGCACCAAGATGGTGGTGCACATCGGCGAGTCGGTGGCATCCGTCCCGGAGATCCTGCCCTACTTCAAGCCCGGGGACATGCTCGTCCACTGCTTTACCGGCCGTCGTCACGGCATCCTGGACGGTAAGGGCCGCGTCCACGACGCCGTCTGGGAAGCCCGCCGCGCTGGCGTCCTGTTCGACTCCTCCTCCGGCGGTAACCACTTCAGCTTCGACGTGGCCCGAAAGGCGATCGATCAAGGCTTCCTCCCGGACATAATTAGCACAGACATCACTATGAACACGGCCAGGGACCCTCATTTCCACATGCCGCTGATGATGACAAGGCATCTGGCTCTGGGCATGACGATGGACCAGGTGGTACAGGCGTCCACCGTAGACCCTGCCCGCGCCATTGACCGGGTGCCGAAGCTGGGGACCCTGCAGGCGGGCGCCCCGGCGGACGTCACCGTCCTCGACCTGGAGGAGGGAGCGTGGCTACTGTCCGACACCGAGGGCCAGGAGATGAAGGTGACCCGTCGGCTCGAGCCGGTGTTGACGGTGCTCAAGGGCACCATCGTCGGCGAGCCAGAGTAAAGCGGCACTTGGCACCTGTTCGCCACCTGTAGTGGCCGTGGACGCAGACGAGAGCAGCGGTCGCCCCGATCGATATCAGACACAAACGGTGGAGGTTCTCACATGGCCGTCATGACAGACGCCCGATTCTTCGCGGAGGCGATGAAGGGATACGGCGTTACCCATGTATTCTTCGTGCCCGGCATTTTGCGTCGGGCCCTTGTGGAAATGGAGGAGCTGGGCATCACCCGTGTGCTGTGCCACAGCGAAGTCGCCGCAGCATACATGGCCGACGGCTACGCTCGTGGCGCGCGCAGACCCGGCGTCGTTCTAACCCAGACCGTAGGCGCTGCCAACGCCGCTACCGGCCTCAGAGACGCTTACCTTTCCTATTCGCCGGTCATCGCGGTCACAGGAGGCCCACACCCCGACTCCCGATACCGGCATCTCTACCAGCAGCTCGAAGACTTCACCATGTTCGACTCGGTCACGAAGTTCAACGCCCGAGTGGACAAGGCCGAGCGGTTGCCGGACCTACTGCGCCAGGCTTTCAGGGAGGCCACAACCGGCACACCGAGGCCGGTGCACCTGGAGCTCTCAGGAAGAGGTGGAGAAGGCGTCCAGGGAGAAGGCGATCTGGAACTGCTGGTCGAGGAGCAGTACAGCAGCTACCCCGCCATCAGACCCGAACCCGACAAGAACCGCGTCGACGAGGCCATCGGTATCCTGAAGGCGGCCCAGCGGCCGGTCATCGTCCTGGGTGGGGGCGTAGTCGCCTCCGATGCGGGTCCCGAGCTGGTGAAGCTGGCGGAGCGGCTCTCCATCCCCGTGGTCACATCCCTTAACGGCAAAGCTGCCATCCCCAACGATCACCCGCTCCACATCGGCGTCGTGGGCGTCTACTCCCGAGCGTGCGCCAACCGAGTGGTGGCCGAGGCCGACCTCGTATTCTTCGCCGGAAGCGGCGCCGGGAGCATGGTGACCAACCTGTGGAAGATCCCCCGACCTGGAACGCCCGTCATACAGATGGACATCAACCCGGCCGAGATTGGGCGCAACTACCAGGTCAGGGTCGGACTGGTGGGAGACGCGAAGGTAACCCTTCAGCGGTTGATCGAGGCAGCGGGGACCGAGCAGGCCAGACCGTCCTGGGTCCGCAGGGCCCAGGAACTGCGCGAGGAGTGGCGCGCCTCGGTCGCAGCGATGTACAACTCCGACGCGGTGCCCATGAGGCCAGAGCGCATCTGCAAGGAGGTCGCCGAGTCCCTCCCCGACGACGCGGCGCTCGTAGCATGTACCAGCCACGCCGCCATCTGGAGCGGCACCATGATCGACCTGAAAGGGCCGAACCACCGGTACATCCGATGCGGAGGCACCCTCGGCTGGGGTTTCCCCGGGGCTATCGGGGTGAAGTGCGCCCTCCCCAACAAACCTGTCGTCTGCTTCACCGGCGACGGCGGCATCTTCTACCACCTGTCGGAGCTGGAGACCTGCGCCCGCATGGGCATCAACCTCGTCGTGGTGGTGAACAACAACCACGCTCTGGCTCAGACGACTACCAACCTGTTCGCCGCCTACGGCGACCGCTCGCAAGATCGATCCGACGAGCTCTGGGTCTTCAAAGACGTGAACTTCGCGACGGTTGCAGAAGAGATGGGTTGCATGGGCATCCGAGTAACCCACCCGAGCGAAATCCGTGGAGCAATGGAGGCAGCGTTCGCGGCGAACAGGCCCGTGGTGATCGACGCCGTGAGCGACAGGAAGGCCATGCCGCCCAAGGCCTGGGCATGACCCAGGAGTGTGCGCAGCCGCGCATCCTCCTGCTCTTCCTGTGAGGGCAGGTGTGCATGCGGAGTTGATGGAAAGGGGGTGAGTGTAGGAGGTAGGAGGACTGTCGGCAGGATCTTCCGAGATTGACCCTGATCGCGCTAAGGTGAGCCGCGACCGGCTCGTTCCCACACAAAAGGGGAGAGATACCGATGCTAGACATGCTCGACAGACAGCAGCGTTTGACAGGGAACCAGAAGAAGATCGTGGCGGCCGCCATCATCGGCGACATGCTCGAGTTCTTCGACTACTTCATGATTGGGTTCGTGCTGGCGTTCATCGTGGGGCCATGGCATCTGACCTACGGAGAGTCGGTTATCATGCTGCTCTCATCCGGGATCGGCGCCATCGTAGGAGCGTTCTTCTTCGGATGGATGGCAGACAGGGTGGGCAGGCGCCCTATCTTCATGGCGACGGTGCTCGTTTTTTCCATCGGGACCGGCATCTGCGCGCTGACTCCCGACGGCAATTGGCTGTTCCTGACCATCTTCCGCGTGGCCGTGGGCTTCGGCGTGGGCGGTCTCTACTCAGTGGACCTGCCCCTGGTACAGGAGTTCTTGCCGGTCCGCATGCGGGGCAAGGTTGCCGGCCTCGTCACGGTATTTGTGCCTGGCGGTACCCTGCTCGGCTCATTGTCCGGCGCCTTCCTCGCTGGAACCTTCGGGTGGCGGGGCATGTTCGTGATTGGCCTCTTGCCGGCGCTGCTGACCCTGCTGATCAGGGCATGGGTGCCGGAGTCGCCGCGCTGGTTGGCCCGGCAGGGCCGGACCGAGGAGGCACGCAGGTCGATAGCCTGGGCGCTGGAGGTGGATCCCGGGGCGGTGGTCCTGCCACCGGGTTACGGCGTCGTCGTGAAGGGCCATTCGTGGGGCGAGCTGTTCAAGTACAAGCGTAGCTGGGGGGTCTCGTGGCTCACCAGCTTCGGCATGCAGTCCGCGGGGTACGGCATCAACCTGTGGGGCCCAACCCTGATCGCACTGCTGCTTAGCGTCTCGGCCTCGCAGGCTGCCTTCTACTTTATCTTCGTGACTTTGGCCGGCATTTGCGGGCGGGTGACCTTCTCCTTCATTTCCGATCGCCTCGGCCGCCGGGCCGGCGGCATCCTGGCCACCTGTATCGGCTCTGTTGGCCTCGTGGTGACCGGACTAGTCCACAGCGCCTTCCTAGGCCCGATGCCGGCGTTCATATTGCTGCTGATTCCGACGTACTTCGTCACCGATGGGTCCTATGCCATCACCGGGCCGTACTCGGCGGAGGTATGGCCGGCTGCGCTTCGGACCAGCGGAATGGGCTCCGCCTATGGATTTGGCAGCCTCGCCAAGATCACCGGTCCATTGGGGTTGGCGATTATCGCCGGATCCTCCAATCTGGTCACGCCACAGGCCTCGGTAAACGCGATAGTCCCATCCTATATCTACCTGGCTGCTTTCCAGGTACTGGCCCTGCTCGCGTTCGTGTTCTTCGGCTTCGAGACAAAAGACAAGTCCCTGGAAGAGATCGAGCAAAACCTCGCCCGGATGGCTGGTGCACCCGAGCGTGCGGCAGCCTAGCGGGAGGCGACACACCAGTCCTAGCACAGCGCCGCCAGCGGGATAGGGAAATTCGCCCCCGCTGGCGGCGAGTGCAGGTCCAAGACGCAGAGGCCCGGGTCTGGCATCACTGCCAGCCATGATGTGAAAACAAGAAGGGAGAACTAGATGCTGCTCAATCGCGACCGCGCCCTCGGGGTCATGAAGGAGTTCAGGGTCGACGCTTTGCTGGGGACGACGCCGGTCAACCTCCACTATCTCAGCGACTTCAGCCCCTGGCTCCTGTGGTTCTACCGACTGTTCACCAAAGAGAACTTCATGTTCCAGAGCTACGCCCTCTTCCCGCGCGACCAGCCGCCAGCTTTGATGCCCATGGCCGACGGCTCCATGATAGCGCACCTGGCTGAGTGGCCGAGCTGGATCGAGGACGTCTACCCCTTCGGCCCAGGGGCTGCCGCGGCCGAGGCGCTGCCCCACTATCCCCCGGAGGTTCACCGCCTCTTTGCGCTGTACAGACGCTCGTTGGAACTGAAACTGAACACCGGCGGGGAGGCCATCGTCAGGGCGATGCGTGACCGCGGGCTGACCAGCGGTGTCGTCGGGGTCGACAGCGCTGGGATGAAGCCGGAGGAACTGGAGTATGCACGGCAGGAACTGCCCCACGTCCAGTTCAAGGAGGCAGGGGAGCTCTTTCGCCTGATCAGAATGGTTAAGACACCGGAGGAGATCGAACTGCTCCGAAAGGCCGGCGAGATTAACCGTCGCGGGTTCAACGCGCTACTGGCGGCCGCGAAGATCGGAGCCTCCGAGTTGGACCTTACTAGTGCACACCGCGCCGCCGTCTCCGCCCTCGGGGCCGTACCGGTCTTCTGCAACAATGCCTGCGGTCCCTTCGCGATTACTCACTGGGAGCCCCGCACCTACACCCTGAAAGCGGGGGACACCGTATACTGCGACGCCGGTTGCACCTACAAGTACTACCACGCGGACGGCAACGTGGTTGGGATCCTAGGGGAGCCGACGAAGCGTCATCGGGAGCTGTTCGACGCCCAGCTAGAGGGCGCGGCCAACGCCAGGGCCAAAGCCCGGCCGGGGGTGAAGATCTCCGAAGTGCTCGACGCCTTCTCCGAAGGGGAACTGAAGAGCGGAACCGTCAAGAACGCCTACAACTTCGGCCACGCTCTCGGCCTCGAGCCTCGGGACCTGCCGATGATCCAGAAACCCTTCTGGACCGCGCGGGATGACTTCATCAACATCTCTCACGACGTGACATTGGAAGCCGGCATGGTGTTCAACCTGGAGGAAGCCCAGCGCGAGTTCGGGATCGGCTCGGTCGCCGTGGAGGTCACCCTGGTAACGACGCCGAGTGGCTGCGAGTTCCTGCTCCCGCCACCGAAGCTGGAGACGCTGCCCGTAGGATAGAGCACCCGTTCCGGCGTCGGCGGCAAGGGTTATCCTTCACAACAGTCGGGCGCGGGGATGTCCCCCATCCCCGCGCCCCACCAAGATCAAATGGCCGCTTGGCCTGTGCTAGGCCGGCAGCACCACAATCTCCCGCTGCTGCGGGATCAGCCGCTCGCAGCCGGTCGGGGTCACGTGGAGGGTGGTCTCGACGGCGACAGAGCCGGTACCGATCTCCCTGAAGGCGTTCTCCAGGTTGAACACCATGTCCGTTTCGATCGGCAGGTCGGCGGACATCTCGATGAAGTCGTCCTTCGCGGTTTCCCACGGCGTCTGGATCATTGGCATGTCGCGCGGCTCGAGGCCGATGGCATGGCCAAAGCCCGCGAACTGCTTGATAGCCCCGCTCTTCAGGCAGACCTCCTTCATGATGCTCATCACCTCGGACATCCTCAGCCCAGGGCGGACCGCCGCCTCGGCCGCGGAGAGGCCG
>JAJYKO010000202.1 GCA_021788565.1 Chloroflexota bacterium | reverse complement strand
AGAGCGATAGTCGACGGTAGTAGTCGCGCGAGAAGTCCCTCTGGAACAGGCCCGAGAAGAAAGCGCCGATCAGCCTGACCCAGTCGTTCCAGAAGTAGATGATGAAGGCCACGGCAGTGCCGCCATGGAGAGCGACGTCGAACTCAAGGGAGTGTTCGGGCCACCCCAGTAGCCATGGCACCAGGATCAGCTGCCCGGAGCTGCTGATGGGCAGCGGTTCGCCAAGTCCCTGTACGATGCCGAGGACGATTGCATGGAACAGATCCATCTCGCGAGAGCCTCCTCATGGCATAGGTAGGAAATGGGGTGCAACGGGGCAGAAGATACACCAGCAAGCGCCTCCAGGCAAGGCGGTGGGCTTAGCGGTCTCTACGGAAAGGGCCGGGTAAACGTTCACCCGGCCCTGGAGATCGAAGACGACAACCTGTGCTTCTATAGCGGCCTGCCGGCAGGCAGACCTGCCACCACCATTCCGATGCTTACCGCGATGGCGGAGACGATGGTCACGACGACTCCAATCTTAGCCAGGTCCTTGAAGCTGAAAAACCCGTAAGCGTACGGCAGCACCAGGCTAGGACTCTCGGTGACCAGAATGAAGTGGGTAGAAGCAGCGAACCCAGCCGATAGCGCCAGGGCGAGGACCGGCAGGGCATTCTGCTGGGCGTAGGCTATGACAAAGGGTACGTTGACCGAAGCAGCCGCTCCGTAGCTGGAGAACCCGAGGGAGTCTATCGCCACTAGCAAAACAACGGCCAGCGGCTGCAGCTGCAGGGGCACAGCGGCCATAGGCTTCAAGACGTTCTGGGCTACCCATGTAGCGAGACCACTGTCCGTGGCGGCAACCCCCAGGATGAAGCCTCCCACCACCAGCAGTACCGCTCCCCACTCTATCCCCTTCTCCAGATCCCGCCAACCCTTGAATACCCCGACTGCCGGCAGAGATAGACCGCCGAGGATCAGGAGCGATACGAAGGCGATAGGGATCTTGGTCAGGTCGCTGGTGAGCCACAGCACCACGGCTACCAGGAAGACTACCAGTGCTGTTATTTCCTTGGTGGTCCACGACCCCATAGTCCTCAGTTCCTGACGGATCACGTCACGTCCGTACGGCAACTCCTTAATCTCCGGCGGGAAGATCCTCAGGATCAGCCACCAGGTGATCAGCGTGACTATCAAGAAAATGGGGGTGCCAATGGCGGTCCAGTCAAGGAACGAGACGCTGAGCTTGGCGTTCTTGGTGATGAAGCCCATGGCGATGATGTTGGAGCTCACTCCTGCCGGGGTAGAGACTCCGCCAAGGGTGGACCCGAACATGATCGCCATCATCATGGCCCGGCCGAAGTTGCTGCGGCCCGGTTTGGCATTGACGGTGTTAAGCAACCCGAGCACCAGCGGGATCATCATCGCAACCACAGCCACGTCGGTGATGAACATGGAGATGACGAAGGAGACCAGCAGGTACACACCGATGACTCTGGAAACGTTGGTGCCCGAAAGGCTGAGCAGCAAATAGGTAATCCGCTTGCCGAGGCCGGAGACCTGGAAGGCCACGGAGAGCCCGAGTACCCCCACCAGGAAGGGGATGAGGGTATCGCCGAAACCGCTGCGTATAGTGGCGGTAAGCGATGCGACGCCTAGGGCCTGCACCTCCAATGGAATCATCATGGCGGTGACCGGTATGGGCAGAGCCTCCGTAATCCACCAGAGGACGGTGGTGATCATGATGGCGAGGGTCCTAACCCCTGCGGGCTTCATGCCGGCGGGGGCCGGCACCACAAAGGAAACGAGCAGGACCGCGAGGCCGATAACTATGTAAATCCACTTGCGAGCATCCGTCGCCGATGAGAACTTATTCTCAGAGGGGTTCGCCGAAGTGACTTTGGCGGCCATGAACGAGGTAACCTCCTAAACAAAGGTAAATATTTGCTACTTCATATTCTATGCCACACGACAGGCCCTGGCTCGATACTTGCAAAATGATTAGTTGCGTCTAATTCTCGATTTGAGATTGTTTGTAGTCATGGTTGGCACGAGCGAAAATAAGCCCCTCAGGAATGGACCACGCGGAGATTGGTCGGCCTTGGGAGAAGCGGCGGAGGACACGCTGAAGGCCGTGTACAAGCTGCACACCGCGGGAGGACGGGTTTCCACCTCGGCGCTGGCCGCTCAGCTGGCGGTGTCAGAGCCGACAGCGACGGCGATGGTGAAGAGGCTGGCCAGACTAGGGTTGCTCAGTCACACGCCTTATCACGGGGCGGAGCTCACACCCGCTGGAGAAGCGGCGGCGCTGGAGGTTATTCGCCATCACCGGCTGCTGGAGCTCTACCTGGTGAAGGCGCTCGGGCTCAGCTGGGATAAGGTGCACGCCGAAGCGGAGCGGCTGGAGCATGTGGTCTCCGACGACCTGGAGGACCGTATAGACGCGGTCCTTGGCTTCCCAGCCGAAGACCCCCACGGTGACCCCATTCCCACCAAGGACGGGCGAATAACGGAGCCACCAGCGATGTCTCTGGCTCAGATGGAGCCTGGAGAGAGGGCAATCATACGCCTGGTGCCCGATGGGAACTCGGGTCTGCTTCGGTACTTAGCCGAGCTTGGTCTCGTTCCAGGTGCCGAGGTTCAACTGCTGGAGAAGGCTCCCTTCGGGGGGCCGATAATTCTGAACATCGGCGAGGAGCGGAAAATAGTTGCCCTGGAGATGGCAGCCACTATCAGGATATCTGATGTGGCCAGTCCCGGCTCAGGTGGGCGTAGCTGATGACGGACTTTCCTGTGGCCGGCGTGTGGAGGTGATTGATGGGAGACAGGTATAGGGCTTCCATCGAAGTGGAAGCGAACGCCGCGGACAGGGGAACGCGCGCGGCGGCGGTGGAGGTGCTCGAGGGAAAGAGCAAGAGGCGGGGAATCGGGCGAGTGCTTCCCTTTCTCGGGCCTGCCTTCATCGCTTCTGTGGCCTATATCGACCCGGGCAACTTCGCCACCAATATCCAGGGAGGCGCGCAGTTTGGCTACATGCTGGTGTGGGTGGTGCTGGCCAGCAATTTGATGGCCATGTTGATACAGTCCCTGGCCGCCAAGCTAGGTATCGCCACCGGACTTAACCTTGCGGAAGTCATGCGGGAGCACTACCCACACTCGGCGATCATAGCTTTGTGGATCCTGGGTGAGGTAGTGGCGATGGCCACCGACCTCGCGGAGTTCCTGGGAGCGGCCCTCGGCTTCTATCTACTCTTCGGCATTCCACTGTTTGCGGCTGGAGTACTGACGGGGGTGGTCACATTCACTATACTGGGACTGCAGAGGTTCGGCTTCAGGCCGCTGGAAGCCGTGATCAGCGTGCTGGTAGGTGTCATCGCGGTTTCCTACGTGGTGGAGACCTTCTTCGCCCCGCCGAACTGGGCGGAAGTCGGCCTTGGCGTGGTCCCGCACTTCTCCGGCAGCGAGAGCATACTGCTGGCCACCGGCATCCTCGGAGCCACCGTGATGCCCCACGTCATCTTCCTGCACTCGTCCCTTACCCAGAATCGTGTCGTTGTCCGCGACGCAAAGAGGCTGAAGAGGCTGTTTCACTTCGAGGTAGTCGACGTGGTTATCGCCATGGGGATAGCTGGAGTGGTAAACGCGGCCATGCTGATTATGGCAGCCACGACCTTCTATTCTCGAGGGATGCACGACGTGGGGACAATCCAGGAGGCCTACAAGACCCTGACGCCGCTCCTGGGGAGCGCCTCCAGTGTAGTGTTTGCCGTTTCCCTGCTGGCTTCAGGCCTCTCATCGTCCTCGGTGGGAACGATGGCTGGCCAGGTGATAATGCAGGGGTACCTGCGCCGCACCATCCCCGTGTGGATCAGGCGCCTCGCTACCATGCTCCCTGCCTTGATCGTGATCGCAGTGGGTTTGGACCCAACCCGCACCCTGGTGATCAGCCAGGTGGTGCTCAGCTTCGCGCTCCCGTTCGCGATCGTTCCCCTGGTCCTATTCACGCGGGACAGGGAGATCATGGGACCGCTGGTCAACAGCCGGCTGACCACGATAGCCGCTTGGGCGGTGGCCGGCCTGATCGTTGTACTCAACCTGTTCTTACTCTATCAGACCGTGCTGGGAGGAAACGCATAATGAACGGCTTCCGCAAGCTGCTGGTTCCTCTTGATGGATCCAAGGTGGCCGAGTCGGTCATACCGGTGACCCTGCTGCTGGCGAAGTCCTTCGGCGCGACGGTGGCGCTGCTCCACGTGATGGAGAGGGATGCCCCTGAAACCGTCCATGGCGAGCACCATCTGGCCAACGCGCAGGAGGCCGAGACCTATTTGGCGAAGGTTGCCGAGACATGCGACTGCGAGGGGGTACACGTGGAACTTCACGTACACCCCAATCAGGAAAAGGACGTAGTGGCCAGCATCATAGGCCACGCGGGAGAGTTCGGGGCAGACCTGGTGATCCTGGCGACCCACGGGTGGGGGGGAATGCGAGATATCCTTGTGGGCAGTATCGCCCAGCAGGTGCTGCGTCGAGGAATAGTGCCAGTGCTGCTGGTGAAACCTTCTCCGGACCGGGCGGCCCAGCCACTTGAGATCAGCAGGGTATTGGTGCCATTGGACGGGAGCAGATCCCACGACGACGCGGTGTTGCCGGTAGCTGAGGAGGTGGCGCGCGCGCTGAATGTGGAGCTCCGTCTCCTGGTGGTGGTCCCCACCCTGACCACGGTGGCGGGTGACAAAGCCGCTGTTGCTACGCTGATGCCGTCGGCAACCAGTGCCGCCCTGGACCTTGAGAAGGAGGACGCCACCGGCTACCTCGAGGAGGTGGCGGGCCGGCTCCGAACGAATGGGATCCCGACCACCGCGGAGGTGCGAAGGGGCGAGCCTGCCAACGGGGTGGTTGACGCCGCGCGGTCGCCGGGGGTCGGGCTGATCGTCATGTCGACGCATGCCCGGTCCGGGCTGGGAGCCCTCTGGTCTGCCAGCGTCGGTGCGAAGATCCTCTCCCGCATTCATCAGCCCCTGCTGCTCGTCAGGGTTCAGGGCTAAGGGTTGATGCCGTAGTCGATGTGGGATTCCGCGCGGTTGAAACCGCCGGCTCTCTGCGTGGCGAAGTCCGCCTGCGCGGACTACCCTAACCCGAAAGCGGGTTTCGCCATCCAGGAGCCGGCGAATTCATTCACGCGGGGCTCCACTTTCGCTCGCTACCTCTCCCGCAACCGCGGGTCCAGGGCGTCGCGCAGTCCGTCACCGATCAGGTTGAAGGAGAGCACCACCACGAAGATCGCGATACCTGGGAAGGTGGCCATATTCGGATTGGAGAAGATGTAGTTTCGCCCCTCACCAAGCATACTTCCCCACTCAGGTGTCGGCGGTTGGACGCCCAGGCCCAGGAAGCCCAGGCCGGCGGCCACCAGGATGGCTGACCCGAGGGAGAGCGTGGCCTGAACGATCACCGGTGCCAGGGCGTTGGGCAGCACGTGGCGAAATACGATGATTCCACTGCGGGCCCCCAGGGCTCGAGCCGCCTCGATGTAGGTGAGCTGGCGAATGCTCAGCGTGGACGCTCGCACGAGCCTCACAAACGAAGGGATCGAGCTGATACCCACCGAGATGATGACGTTCTCGAGCCCAGGGCCCAGGACGGCCACCAACGATAGGGCCAGCAAGATGCCGGGGAATGACAAGAGGATATCCATGAAGCGTTGGGTGACCATGTCCGCCCAGCCCCCGTAGTAGCCGGAGACCGCCCCCAGTGGTACGCCAAACAGCAGTCCGATCGCCACCGCGATAAACCCGATGGCCAGGGAGTAACGTCCGCCGTACATGATCCGAGCCAGGAGGTCTCGGCCCAGGTAGTCCGTCCCAAGTGGGTGGGCCATGGAGGGGTTCTGCAGGGCATCGCTGAGTTTCTGGCGTATGGGATCGTAGGGCGTGATCACCGGCGCCGCGATAGCCAGAATCGCAAAGACTGCCAGCACCACCAGCCCTACCACAGCGGCCTGATGGCGGGCGAGATCCTTCCAAAAAGGACGGGTACGCGGCTTTGTTATTGGAGTGGCATCAACCGTAGTGGATGCGTGGGTCAATGTACGCATATAGCATGTCCACGGCGAGATTCACCAGAATGAATAGAACTGAAAAGGTCAGGACGATCCCCTGGACCATGGGGTAGTCCCGCGCGAATATGGAGTCGACCAGAAGCTGGCCAATGCCCGGCCAGCCAAAGACAGTCTCGGTCAGCACTGCTCCACCGAGAAGGGTGCCGAACTGCAGTCCGACGATCGTGACTACCGGCAGGAGGGCGTTCCTGAGGGCGTGGGTGTACAACACCACCTGCTCCGCGAGCCCTTTCGAGCGGGCCGTCTGGACGTAGTCCTGGCGCAGCACCTCCAGCATGCTGGAGCGGGTCATGCGGGTAATCAGACCGACGATGAAGCTTGCCAGGGTTAGCGACGGCAGGACGAAACTGTCTGCCTGCCCGGCGCCAGCAGCCGGGAACCACCTCAGGTTGATGGAGAAGACCACGATCAGCATCAATCCCAGCCAGTAGACCGGCATGGAGACCCCGAAGAGGCTAGCTGCAGAAACTAGATAATCCACCCTGGTGTTGTGGTGAGTGGCGGCCACCACTCCGGCTATCACTCCGGTTACGACGGCGATAGCGGTGGCGGCCACCGCCAGCTCCATAGTGTAGGGAAGCCTGGCCATAACCTCGTCCATCACCGGCTGTGAGGTCCGGGCCGAGATGCCCAGGTTGAGATGGGCGAGGCGTACCATGAAGGTGATGTACTGGACTAGCAGTGGCTGATCCAACCCCAGTTGGTGCCGGATGCGGGCCACTTCGGCCTCAGAGGCCATAAGCCCGGCGATAACCCGGGCCGGGTCGCCGGGCAGCATGTGGAGCATGAGGAATACGACGGTGCCAACCCCTATAAGAGTTGGCACCGCAGCTATCAACCTCTGAAGGATGTACTTGGACATATCAACAAGAACCCGAGTGTTGAGTGACTAAGCCTTCCTCATCGGAACTTACCACCAAGGGAGTAAACCCGCGGGGTCTTTCGCTCGCAGTCCCGTACTGGCGCGCCTCGATCCCGAAAGACCCCGTGGGTTTGATCCTCGCTTTGCTCTAGGCCGGCTCTGCGTAGATGGCCGACCACTCTTCGATCGGTTTCGACCCGACGCCTTTCACTTTGGCAGAGTAGATGATTGGGAACTTCTGTACCCACAGGAAGATCCAGGGTGCATCGTTCCAGATCATCTTGTTTGCCTGGCAGTACTGCTGGGCTCGCTCCTGTTCGTTGGTGTTCTGCTCGGCTTTCAGCAGCAGGGTCTCCGTCTGCGGGTTGTTGTAATATGAGGTGGCCAGGCCTGCAGGCGGCCAGTCCCGCTTCTCGAACTGTACCATCTGCTGCGCCCCGTCCAGGTAACCGGGGGCCCATCCCAGCATATGCATATCTGTGGTGGACTTGTCCGGCGCGACGTTGATAGTCGCCAGATAGGACGGCCAGTCCATGGTAGAGGCGTCGACCTTCAGCCCCACGTCGCGAAGGTTGCCGGCGATTGCCTGCGCGGCCGCGGCGTCCTGAAGGTATCGACCGGTTGGATAGACCATCTTGATGGGGGTGCCGCTCCAGCCCCCGGCCTGCAACATCTGCTTGGCCTTGTTCGCATCGTAGGCGTAGGACCCCGCGTTGCAGTAACCGAAGAGAGATGGAGCCATAGGAGAATTCATCTCTTCCGCTGCGCCGAAGAGGACGCTCTTGATGATCCCTGCCTTGTCCACGGCGTAGTTGAGCGCCTGGCGGAACTTGGGGTCCTGGAAGGGACCGGGGCGGCTGTTGTTTATGGCCATGAAGATCGTGCGGTCGCCTGGCGCCAGCAGCACCTTTACCTGGTTGTTGGCCTGGAGTTTGGAGATGTCGGACATCGGCGGCAGTATGATGATCTCCGCCTGGCCGGCGAGCAGCAGGCTCTCGCGCGTAGCCGCCTCTGGAACGATGCGGAACTGGACCGTCTGGTAGTACGGCTTCTTTCCCCAGTACTTGTCGTTGCGGACGAACACTACCTCGGACCCTTTGGTGCGACTCTTAAACATGTAGGGGCCGGTACCGACCGGTTGCTCGTCGTAATCGGTGGGATGAGCCTTGGCCACATTGGGCGACACGATGGCGTAGGTGGTCTGGACCATAGCGGT
>JAJYKO010000201.1 GCA_021788565.1 Chloroflexota bacterium | reverse complement strand
CGTTCCGGAAGTCCTGGACGGACGCCTCCAGAAAGGTGGTTGGCGGCGGTCCACCCGCGTTGTTCACCAGGATATCCACCCGACCGAAGCGGCGCATGGTCTCCTCAACCAACCGCTTCACCTCATCTTCTCGGGTGACGTCGGCAGCCACCGCCAGAACGTCGGAGCCGGTCTCGCGACGAATCTCCTCGGCGGCCAACTCGAGCGTCTCCCTGCCGCGAGAACAGATGACGATCTTCGCCCCCTCCCGCGCCAGCCCCAGCGCAACAGCCTTGCCGAGCCCCTTACTGGCGGCCGCCACGATGGCGACCCTGTCCTTCAACCCCAGATCCATGTCTTCCTCCAGGTTCCTGCCACATAGTTGTCACGACGGGCACCCTAGCTCCGAGGGCTCGCGCTGTCAATGCCAGAATGCAAGACTGGTGCAGGGCAAAGAGACGGCATGCTATGCTTCGATCGGGCGCAGAAGCACCGGTGTAGAGGCTGCTCTGCCGCTTGGAGTCGAGACTTCAGTCGGTCGTGCTCGGCCCCGGTTAAGCGTCGATTCCAGGATTCGCGATGGGGCGGGAGGCCTGACCGTGGAAAATACGGAGCTGGTCCTGAATCTGGCGATGGCGGTGACCGCTGCCTTCATCGGCGGGACTATCGCACAGCGGCTGGGCCTGCCGGTACTACTGGGCTACCTGGCCGGCGGCCTCGTGATAGGGCAGTTCACGCCCGGTCCCTCAGCCAACCTTCACTCCGTCCAGCTGATGGCCGAGATCGGGGTGGCGTTGCTGATGTTCGTCCTCGGGGCCGAGTTTTCCATCGGCGAGCTGCGCCGGTTGGGGAAGGTGGCCGGCGTTGGGGGAGCGCTCCAGATCCTCTTTATCATGCTGCTGGGTATTCCGCTGGCGCCGCTCGCCGGGCTTTCTCCGGTCCAGGGGATCTACCTGGGCGCCCTCCTCGCCCTCTCCAGCACCGTCGTCGCTATGAAGCTGCTGATGAGTCGGGGGGAGCTTCAATCCCTTCACGGCCGCGCGGCGCTGGGGATCCTGCTGGTACAGGACATCGCCATGGTGCCGATGGTCGTAATCCTCCCATCGCTCGCCACTGGAGGAGGAAACCTGCTGGGCGACCTGGCAAGCGCCGCGCTAAAGGCCTCCGCGGTACTGCTGGGGGCTTACCTTGTGGGAGCCCGAGCGGTCCCCTGGATCCTCGGTCACGCGGCGGTGCCCCACAGCAGGGAGCTGTTCATCCTGGGTGTAGTGGGCCTGGCTCTTGGAACAGCGCTGGTGACCAATGCGGCCGGGCTCTCGCTGGCCTTCGGGGCGTTCCTCGCCGGCCTGGTGATCGCGGAATCGGAGTACAGGACGCAGGTGATCGCGGAGATGGTCCCCCTTCGAGACCTCTTCTCCTCGCTCTTCTTCGTTTCCCTGGGAATGCTGATCGACCCCGCCGCCCTCTGGTCCCAGGCACCGTTGGTGGCACTCCTGGTGGCGATAGTGGTTGTGGGGAAGGTAGCCATCGTCACCCTGCTCGTCTCCCTGCTCGGGCTGCCGGCGCGGGTGGCCTTCCTGGCAGGGCTTAGCCTGGCGCAGCAGGGAGAGTTCTCCTTCCTTCTGGCAGGTATCGGCGTCGACCGGGGAGCCATACCGCAGACGGTGTTCACGCTGGCGCTCGGCACGGTGGTGCTCAGCATTCTGATCTCCCCGTTCCTGCTTCGAGCAGGCCCGTTCCTCTTACGGTGGCTGGAGGGCGCACCCGTGCTTGGTCGCTGGTTCAAGGAGCCGGTGGAACTTTCGGCCGACGTCATGGGCCTGCGCGGCCACGCGGTCATATGCGGGTTCGGAAGGGTGGGCCGCGAGCTGGCGGATGCGCTGGAGAAACGGGGCATGCACTATCTGGTGATCGACTACAATCCCGATGTGGTCAAGGAGACACGGGAGCGAGGTGTGCCGGTGGTGTACGGCGACGGGGCCAACCCAGTGGTGCTCGACCACGCGGGACTGAGCAGGGCGGTGTTGCTGGCGGTGCTCATCCCCGACGCTCGCTCGGCGGAGCGGGCAACGAGGTACGTCCGAAGCAAGTACCAACGCCTGGACATCGTGGCTCGAGCCACCGACGCGAGCCAGGTAAGGCGTCTGCAGGACGCCGGAGCGACGGAGGTCGTCCAGCCAGAGTTCGAGGCAGGGGTGGAGGTGATCCGTCACGCCATGCGCCGGTACGGGATAGGTGGGCCGGAGCTAAGCGCCCTCACCGCCGGCCGGCGATCGGCCTTCTACCGCCGGACGCAGTAAGACCTCCGAGGTCTTCGAGACCTCGGAGGTCTTATCCCGTTTGCGCTAGAACAGCGGCCCGATGAACAGCGGTGCCAGCACGAGGGTGATGGTGCTCAGCAGCTTCACCAGTACGTGCAGTGACGGGCCGGCAGTGTCCTTGAACGGATCACCGACCGTGTCGCCCACGACCGCGGCCGCATGGGCCATGGTCTTCTTGCCAACCACCTGGCCGTCTATCTTCATGTAGCCGGCCTCAATGAACTTCTTCGCGTTGTCCCAGGCGCCGCCGCCGTTGTTCAGCACGGTCGCCAGCATGATGCCGGCGATGGTGCCGACCATCAGGAACCCTGCCGTGGCTTCCGCCCTCAGCAGCAGGCCCACCACGACCGGCATGCCGACGGCCAGTACGCCCGGGGCCACCATCTCATGCAGGGCAGCTCGAGTGGTTATGTCGACGCACTTCGCGTAGTCGGGCTTGGAGGTACCCGCCATAATGCCCGGATCGGCCTGGAATTGGCGGCGAACCTCCTCGATGATGGCGCTCGCGGCGCGCTGCACCGCACGGATCGCGAGGGAGCTGAAGAGGTAGACCAGCATCGTGCCCAGGAGGGCGCCGACGAACACGTCCACGTTGGCCAGGTTGACCGTGTTGAACGTGTAGTTCGCGGGGACACCGGGTCGCGTGCGCATCACCTGGGTCACCTTATCCAGATATGCGCTGAACAGAAGGAAGGCGGCCAGCGCGGCGGAGGCCACCGCGTAGCCCTTGGTGAGGGCCTTGGTGGTGTTGCCGACTGCGTCCAGGGCATCGGTGATCCTGCGGGCGTCTTCGGGAGCGTGGGCCATCTCGTTGATGCCACCGGCGTTGTCGGTGATCGGCCCGAAGGTGTCCATCGAGAGGATGTACGCGCAGGTCATCAGCATACCCATGGTCGCGACGGCTGTGCCGTAGATACCGCCGTTAACCAGCCCGGTCGTGGATCCCAGCCAGAAGGATAGAAGCAGGGCGATTCCGATGGTGATCGCCGTACTGGCCGTTGTCTCGAAGCCGACCGCGAGTCCGGCGACGATGTTGGTCGCGGGCCCCGTCCTCGACGCGTCGGCGATCGACCTCACAGGGCGCCACTGGCCCGCGGTGTAGTACTGGGTGATGAATACGAAGACGATGCTGGTGACGATGCCGACCAGTCCCGCCCAGGCGAACGCCATGTCCCCGAGCATCACGCTGACGACGAACACCATGAAGACCGCCGACAGCCCCGCGGCCACGTAGTAGCCACGGTTGAGCGCCTTCATCGGGTTATCTTCGCTAGCCCCGCCGACGAAGAGGATGCCGATCATGGAAGCAATGGAACCGAAGGCGCGCACCACCAGCGGGAAGACGATCCAGGCAGGGTTCTTGGTGGCGGCATAGATGGCCACGCCGAGGATCATGGCGCCGATGTTCTCGGCGGCCGTGGACTCGAACAGGTCGGCGCCACGACCCGCGCAGTCGCCGACATTGTCTCCCACGAGGTCCGCGATGACGGCCGCGTTACGCGGGTCGTCCTCGGGAATGCCTGCCTCAACCTTACCGACCAGGTCCGCGCCCATGTCCGCGGCCTTGGTGTAGATCCCGCCGCCCAACTGAGCGAAGAGAGCCACGAAGCTGGCACCGAAGCCGAAGCCCACGATCAGGAAGGGCGCCTGATCGGGGTGGGACAGCCCGCCGTACGCGGCGAAAATGCCCGCCACTCCAAGCAGGCTCATAGCGATGACGAGGAAGCCGGAGACCGCGCCCCCACGCATTGAGACGGTGATCGCCTCTGCCAGGCTGCGCTGGGCGGCGCTAGCGGTGCGAATGTTGGACTGCACCGCCACGTACATGCCGATGAACCCCGCCAGGGCCGAGCAGCCCGCACCCACCAGGAAAGCGATGCCAGTCCTGACGCCGAGGCCGCCGTCGTGCTCGACCCAGCCGATCAACAATCCAATAAGAACCGCCGTCACAACGGCCAGCATGCCGATCGTGCGGTACTGCCGCTTCAAGAACGCCATAGCGCCCTCGAAGATGGCTCCTGCCACCGCCCGCATGGCATCGTTTCCGGTGTCGCGGCGCAAAACGTCCCACGCCAGATAGAAGGCGAATAAGATCGTCACCAAACCCGCGACTGGGACTATCCAGACCAACTCCATGACGCTGAAAACCCTCCTCTAGTCAGAGTGAGCCTTCCCCCGGACCCCCACTTAGTTGGGTCCGCGTGGACATGAAATGGGCGGAGCACAACCGCTCCGTCCCGAGCCCCGTGATCGACAAGCCTCTTCGTCTCGAGCCAGCGGCCCAGCTGGCGGGTCAGCGTCGTGAGGCCATGCATCGTGGCATGAAGCAGAAGCCGGATGGGAATCGTGCTAGCAAGTTAGATGCCCAACTGTTCGCTTCACAAGAGACGCTATGAAGGAGACAGAAAAGAGCCACGGGCAACTATAACACATCGGATCGGTCGGTACCAGAAAACCTGCGCCCCCTCACGTCACTGGGCTGGTGAATCTCCTCGGTTTCCCCACTTCCCCGGAACATGAGACGTCCTCTACTGGGTGTCCCCGTAGCTGAGGTCGTCGATGTAGATAGCTCCGCTGAGAGGGCCGTCCACCCGGTCCAGCACCAGGCCGGCGAACGCAACCGGATAGTCGATGACACCGTTGGCGGGTCCGTCCCAGTGCCCCGAGGGCCACGGTTGATTTGCACCGATAATCGCTTCCCTCTGCGTCCACCCCTGGTTGGTGAGGCGGCCGAAGCTAACCTGCCATCGCTCGCCCTGGCTGTCCCGGAGAAGGCCGTTCAGAAAATGGCCGGAGCCATCCTCGTAGACCCAGATGCGGACGACTGTGGGCTGGCCACCCATGGGACTGGGAGGCTGCCGTAGGAAGACCACGAAGTCGCCCTCGTTATCTGGCAGGTTATACGAGAGCTTTCCGGAGAAACTTCCGCCGTGGACCTTCTCGCTGGATTGCGTGAAGCTTCCATTAGGCTGGTCTCCGAGCTGCCACGTTCCGAAGGACTCGAAATCCGTAATGAGACCGGGAGTCGACGGTTGAGGAGAGGGAGTAGCGGTGGGCTTCTCCGTCGGCACTGGCGTCGGCTTGGGTACCGGGGAGGACGTTGCCTCAACGGCCGCAGGTGCAGCCGGAGCCGGCAGGGAAGTCGGTTCCGGTAATGGAGTTGCCGTCGCGGAGGGGACGGAGATGGCGGTCGGAGTGACGGATGGAAGGGAGATGGCAGTAGAGGTGACGGGACCGCTGGCAATGGGTACCCGCGTAGCCGGTGCAGTCCCGGTGGCCACGAGACGCGCCGGAACGGTCGAGCTACCTCCCTCCGGAGTCGAGAGGACCAGAAGGACGGTCGTCGGCTCGGGCACGGCGGCGGCCCTCGAGGTCGAGGTTAGCGCACCAGCGACGGAAGCCGCTGTTGGCTGCCCCTCCTGCCTAGCCATTTCCGATAGGATCCAAAAGCCGGCCGCGGCTATCAGGACCAGCGGGACCACAACTACCGCGAGCCACCAGGGCGCCCCTCTGTCTCTCTTCCGCTGTTCGGCAGGCAACCGCTTCAACTCGGGCTCCGCCTTTGCGAACTCAACGGCGTCGAGGGGACGAGTGGGCGCGAGGTTCCGGTCCGGCAGAACAGAGGCGCCAGGGACCGTGGCCGGCTTTCGAGTCTCCGGCGGCGCGGCCCAGACAGGTGCCTCCGCTGCCGGCTCGGGAGCGGTCGCAGGCGGCGCCCCCAGCGGCTGAGAATCGGCGCTCCGAGGCGCATCCAGTCCTCTGACCACTGTCGGCGGCTCGACGGGTGGCACCGCCATCGCCCCTTGAGTCGCGGCCTTCTCCAGCGCCCGCACCATGGCGCCTGCGGTCTCGAACCGGTCCCCTGGTTCCTTGGACAACGCTTTCAAAATGACTGACTCCACCGCCTCTGGTAGATCAGTCCTCAAAGCCCGGGGCATGGGAAGCGGGTTGTTGATGTGGGCAAGCACTATCGCCACGGGAGTATCGGCAGTGTAGGGCACCTGGCCGGTGACTAGCTGGTACAGAACGACGCCCAGGGAGTAGATGTCGCTGGCGGCGCTGGCGTTTCCCAGGGCCTGCTCGGGCGCCATGTATTCGGGAGTACCTACCGCGATCCCCGTCTGGGTCTTCACGCCGCCCCCCATCATCTTGGCTATGCCGAAGTCGGAGACGACCGGGAGTCCATCCTCGGTGAGGAGGATGTTGGAGGGCTTGATGTCCCGGTGAATGATGGCAGGCTTTCGAGAGTGGGCGTAGTCCAGAGCCGAAGCGACAGGCTTCAGGAGGGTAACGGCGAAATCGAGAGAGACAGGCTTACTCAGGTAGCGGGCGAGGGTGCCCCCGGGGACGTATTCGCTGACGATATAGGTAACGCCCATCTGCTCGCCGTAGTCGTAGACGGCCAGGATGTTGGGATGGCGCATCCGGGCAATAGAAATCGCTTCTTGGCGAAAGCGACTCAGGTACTCGGGGTCCTCGGCGTAGAAGGAGGGGAGGACCTTGACGGCCACGTAGCGGTCGAGGCTGGGCTGGTAGGCCTTGTAGACGGTGGCCATACCACCGCGGCCGAGTTGCTCGGCGATGCGGTACTGACCCAGGTTGGCGCCAGGCTGGAGAGCCATTCCACAACCTCCTGGAGGGGGCACAGGAACCAACAAAGTCGATGATGCCATAACGCGCTAGAAGGTGCAATAGTTCAGGGATCTATGGTTTTCTCCAGGTGAATGGCAAGGCTGCCGCCAGGGATACCCATCAGCATCGAAACCGGCGTAATCGTGGCCGGAAATGGTGCGCTTGGGCAGTAGGATGGGAATGGCTCAGCCGCAGTGAAATCGGTCGAAGAGGTCCAGTGCGCTCACACTATGAGCATCGCGTCTCCGAAGCTGAAGAAGCGATAACGAAGCGCCACTGCTTCCTCATAAGCTTTGAGCAGATGCTCCCTGCCCGTCAGGGCGCTGACCAGCATGATGAGGGTCGAACGCGGCAGGTGGAAATTGGTGATCAAGGCGTCCACCACCCTGAATCGATAGCCGGGGTAGATGAAGAGGTCGGTCCACCCGGACCCGGCCTGCACTCGCGACCGATCGGCGTCGACGGCGGCGCTCTCCAGAACCCTGACGGTAGTCGTTCCGACCGCGATCACCCTTCGCCCCTCCCGCTTGGCCATGCTAATCTCCTCCGCCACCTCCTCTGGGACCTCATAGAACTCCGTGTGCATGGGATGAGTAGTAGGATCTTCCTCCTGCACAGGCCGGAAGGTGTCGATTCCGATGTGGAGCGTCACGAAGGCCAGGCGCGCGCCCATGGCAGTCACCTTCGTGATCAGCTCCGGGGTGAAATGCAAACCAGCGGTAGGGGCAGCAGCCGATCCTCTGACATCGCCATAGACCGTCTGGTAGCGCTCAGGGTCGCCCACGTAACCCTTTATGTAGGGCGGCAGAGGGGGACGTCCCAGCCTATCCACCACGTCATCCACGGAGCCCTGGCCGTCCAGGCGGACCCTCCTTACGCCTAGGCCGTTTGAGGAGACCACCGTTGCCGTCAACGCCCCGTCGCCGAAGAGCACCCGCGTGCCTGACTTCAACCTTCGTGCTGGCTTGAGCAGCACCTCCCATTCCGGGGAGGAACCGTCCCCGGCGACGGGCCTGAGCAACAGCATCTCCACGGGGCTGCCGGTGCTCTCCTTGGCGCCGATAAGGCGAGCAGGGATCACCCTGCTTCGGTTGGCCACCAGCAGATCACCGGGGCGCAGATAGTCGACCAGGTCGGAGAACCTCCGATGCTCGACGTCGCCGGTGCGACGATCCAGGACGAGCAGGCGCGAGGAGTCCCGCGGCTCCACTGGGGTCTGGGCGATCAGTTCCTGGGGAAGGTGGTAGTCGAAGTCAGAGGTTCGCATGAGTTAACGGCGGAAGCCACCGAGAAA
>JAJYKO010000200.1:6931-8302 GCA_021788565.1 Chloroflexota bacterium | reverse complement strand
CAGGGAAGAGCTCCTGCTCGCCGGCTACGACCCGGAGAAGGGCACCGGCCCACTGGTGGGGGTGCCTCGTGCGTTGATGACGTACGACCTGGCCCCGCTGTTGACGGGCTTCCTCAGCGATCTTGGCGTTCGAGTCCGCTACTCCACGCCCACCAACAAGCGGGTGATCGAGAAGTCACTCGAGCGTGCCTATACCGACAGTTGCTTCCCAATCAAGCTGCTCCACGGCCACGTGGCCGAACTGTTGGAACAGGACGTGGACTACGTTCTCGTGTCCAATGCCATCAGAATGGGCGCGAAGAACGGCGACGAAGACCAGCGATATTCCTGTCCCCTGGTCCAGGCCGGCCCATACATTGTCCGGTCGGTCTTCGGTCTAGGTGAGCGGTTGTTGGATCCAGTGATCGACCTATCCAGAGGGGACGGCGCCTTGATCGAGAGTCTCGCAAGTATCGCCGAGCGACTTGGGTTCGACCGCAAGCGCGGCGCACAGGCCGCCAGGCGCGCCCTCGCAGACCAACGCGAGTTCGAGGCACGATTGGTCCAGGAAGGGAAGAAGCTTCTGGACGAGATCGAGGCGCAGCCGGAGAGCATCGGTGTGGTGCTCTTATCTCGGTCCTACAATGCGCAGGACGCGGGCGCCAACCTCGGGATGGCGCAGGAGCTGAATAAGCTCGGCGTCGTTCCCATTCCGCTGGACTACCTGCCTCTGGACAGCGTCGACGTCCGCGAGATCTCCGACAGGCCGTACTGGAACTACGAGCGGAAGCTTCTGGCCGCGGCCAAGCTGATCGCGGAGCATCCGCAGCTGTTCGGGCTGTTCCTCTCGAACTTCGGTTGCGGCCCCAACTCGATCATACAGAACATCGTCGAAGACATCATGGGCAGCAAGCCGCTCGGCCAGATTGAGGTGGACGAGCACGCCGCGGAAGCCGGATACATCACGCGCCTCGAGGCTATGGTGGACACCGTTAAGGCGTACCGGCGTGCGGGTCTGCGCATGTCCGGTGACCCGTCGAAATACACCCGGCGGGTGCCTTCGTCGATACGCTCCGGCCAGAACCTCCTGATAGCCCGCATGTCGGACCACGCCGAGATCGTCGCCGCGGCCATGCGCGCCTTCGGCGTCCACGCCCAGGTGCTGCCGGAATCCGACGAGACGAGCATGGCACTCAGCAGGGACGTCACCAACGGCAAGGAGTGCTTGCCGTTCAGGGATACCCTGGGCGTCTTCCTGCGAATGGCCCAGGACGGTAGCCTACCGAGAAGAGCGCGCGGCATGATGGCCGGCTCCTTCGGCCCGTGCCGCCTCGGGAAGTACGCCCAGGAGCAGCAGAAGATCCTGGACGAACGCGGAATCGATCTGGAGAT
>JAJYKO010000200.1:0-6921 GCA_021788565.1 Chloroflexota bacterium | reverse complement strand
AACGCATACTCGGACCTGGGTCTTGGCTCCAAGTTCGAGCTGCTGGCCTGGCAAGGGATCGTGGCCACGGACCATTTGCAACGGCTCCTCTGGATGACGCGCCCGTACGAACGTCATCCGGGCGAGGCGAACTGGCTCTATCAGAACTACGTGAAGGAACTCTCTATGGCTGTGCAGGCGCGCCGTCCCTTCGGCCAGTTGATGCGGGAAGCAGCGGTCGCGTTCCTTGATCGGCGCGACCCTCAGATCCCCGCCAGACCCAAGGTCGGGATCAACGGCGAGATCTACCTGCGCGCCAATCGCTTCTGTAACCAGGATCTGGTGGCGATGTGCGAGGCCAACGGACTAGAGGCCGAGGTAGCCCCGATGTCCGAATGGATGAAGTACGTCACGGTGAGAAATTTCGAGGATGCATGGGCCAACCGGGAGCTCGGCCGCCTTGTCAAGGGGGCGATCCGCAAGCTGGCGCTGGAACGGTACGAAGACACTGTGGCATCGTGGTTCTCCGAAGCAATTCACGAGCGGGAACCAAGTACGAAGGAGCTGCTGGCGTCTTCGAGCAGCTACCTCCCGAGCCGCAACGGCAGCGAGGCGATACTCTCCATAGGGAGTGGGGTGCGGCAGATGGCAGACCCCCACTTCGCGGGGGTGATCTCGGTTATGCCTCACGGCTGTATGCCCGGAGGCATCGTCGCGGCATTCTCCGAGGAGATATCCCGCCAGCATAGCTACAAACCGTGGATCAGCCTGACGTTCGACGGCTTCACGGACCGTGTGAACCCGGAGCGCATCGCCGACCTGGCCGCCCAGCTGCGCCACCGGGAGGGGCAAGCACACTAGATTCTTGCGGCTTGGGGAGCCTTCTCGGAATGTGCTTCGCCAGAGGGAACCTTTACAGGTTGGCCGTGAAGTCTTCGACGGTCACCTTTGCCTGCCGCAAGATGCCTCGGAGGGTTCCCACGGCGAGCGTATCGTGGAGCGGAACAACACAGCCGACTTCGCCCGCCGATGTCGCCTTCTTCATAACAACATGGCTCCCGCGCTGGCGTACCTGCACAAATCCGAGCCGTTCCAGCGCACGCACGGCCTCCTCGCCCGAGGTTGTCCGAAGCCTAGGCATGGACTACGGCATCGAAGGTAGTAATGAGAGATCTATCTGTGTCTGGAAGCGGAAACTCCTCCAAATATAACTCGGTCGCCTCTCTCAGATTGGCAATCGCGTCCTCAATGGAGACTCCCTGGCTGACGGTCCCGACCTCCGAACACTCCGCCACGTACAGGTCGCCTTCTCGGTGAAGGATCGCCGTAAATGTTCGTGTTGACATCGTGTACCTCCTGCGTAGATTCTACCGCAGTACTCCGATTGCACTCAAACCAAGCTGAAATCACTGTCGATGAGTCGGACAAGAAACGCAGGACGGAGGACACAGATATGATCAGGGTGTCCGAGTCGTGGAAGACCAATTATCCCGGCGCCTCGGCGGGAATCCTGATAATGCGCGGCACGTCCAATCCGGAGCGGCATCCCGCCCTGGAAGCACGAAAGGCGGAGCTGGAACAGGAGCTTCGAATTCGCTTCGCCTGTCAGGATGCTAGCGTGCTGAAGAATCTCGAGCGGATTCGCCCCTACGCGGCCTACTACAAGCGGTTCGGAAAGAGCTATCACGTCCTTATGCAACTGGAATCAGTGGCTCTTCGAGGCAAGGCCATCCCCAGCGTCGCGGCCCTCGTCGAGGCGATGTTCCTAGCTGAATTGAAGAATCTTCTGCTGACGGCAGGGCATGATCTGGCGGCTGTGAGGCTCCCAGTGACCATCGACGCAGCCACGGGCACCGAACGATTCGTGCGGCTCGACGGGCAGGAGCAGCAGATGAAGCCACGAGACATGATGATGACGGATGAGTCAGGCGTGATCTCGAGCGTCATCTACGGACCTGATCAGCGCACGCGAATAACCAGGGGTACCAGGGACGTCCTCTTCATGGTCTACGCGCCCAGGGGGATCGGCGGCCAGGCGGTGCACTACCACCTGGAGGACATCAGGGCCAACGTGCTGCTGGTTGCCCCGGAGGCGCGAGTGGAGACGATGGAGGTCTTCGGAGGATAGCTAGAAAGTAGCAGCGGGTCAGGGACGACCCGCTGCTACTCCGATCACGTGCTACTGCCGCGCCGCGTCAGGCCCGGCGTCCGCCGGCCTGTCTACCGGCCTCTCGCGGCATCGAGCATCGCGGCGACCCGGCCAAGCCGCTTCTCGCGATCCGACACGAAGTGCTCGATCCCCTTGAGGATCCATTCGGGAGAGAGGTGCGCTTCTTCGTAAACCTCATCCACCGTGCCGCCGGTGCGCCACCGGTTGTCCCAGTCGGAGGACAGTGTGTACTCCTCGGATACGCTGCTCACCATCCAGTCGCGCATCAGCTTGCGTGCCCTGTTGGTGACGCACATGGAGTCCACCCAGTCGGCCTCGGAGATCAAGCTGTCCCTGTACGAAGCCGGCTGCATCCTGAAGAGATCGGGGCTAATAGCAGCCACGATCTTCACGTTGAGGCCAGCGTTGTCCAGCTCCGGCAGCAGCTTCACCAGGTTGGCCGTGCTCATGGTGCCCTGGACGAATATGGTGCCCATAGGCTTCTGGCCGGCCTTGTAGTTCCTTATCAGGTAAGCCCCTTTGGCAGCAGCAAAGTGCGAGTCCATTCCCAGCGCCGCGCGATCTGGAATCTGGACAGGCGGCCTGGTCAGATGGAGCGCCACAATCGGTGCGTTGGTCTTGAGAGCCGCTCCGATCACCACCGGCACCTCGTTGTGCTCCCACGGGTGCACGTCGATCACGTGCCCCTGAGGGAACAGCTGGGTGACGCCGGGGGAGAAGATCCCGAAGTGCGTTCGCGAGTCCTCGGCCGTCTCGGGGCCCGAGTGCCCGACGACCCACAACACCTTGCCCAGCTTGATCTGACAGTCCTGCGCCATCTGACTGTACAGCCGCATCAGCCCGTAGTGCAGGTAGACGAAAGACCCGTAGGTAGAAGTGGCGCCGTAGAAGCCCTGGAACTCGTCGAACGGATGCTCGGCGAAGTTGACTGACGCCATTCCTGCCAGGAGGCCGGCGTTCGTGAACTCCGTGATCTCCGTGGGGAGCAGCGCCCCTTCAAGGTTGCTGTCGCGATCGTAGACGCCCCAGCCTGGTGTATCACCCCACTTCTGAGCGAAGCCGTTGATGTTCGTAGAGGCCGCCAAATCCGCGGAGCACGCCAGGAACAGGGGGCGACCGTAATTCTCCCGACCGAAGGCATTGACCCACGCCCCGAACTTCGCCAGGGCCGCGCGGTTCGCCACCTTATCTCCCGGCTTAGCGTACATCTCGGCCGGATAGTTCTCGAAGTCGTACAGCCGCTCGTCCTTCCAGGGATTCCTCTTCGTGTTCAGCCGGAACGAAGGAATCTCCGCCGGTACGCTATCGCCCAACTCCACGAGGCGGTCGGTGAGATAATCCACCAACTCCTGGTCAGACTTTATGACGCTCATGGCGATCTCAAGATTCGCCCTGAACTGCTCCTTGATAACGCCTGCTTCTTTCGGCGCGGGCTCGTTGAATCCGACGAACTTCACTCCATAGCGCTCGCTGAAGGCGGCCGCATTCTTCCAGAAGCCCTCGGAGTTCATCGGCATCGGGGTGCCGTGCGACTTGTTATCGTACACACCGTAGCCGCGGCCCTTTCGAGTCTTCAGCCAAGCGGCGCTCGGCACCTTGTCTGGGTTCGGCCCGAACGACAATTCCATCAAGGTCCGCGTAACTGGCTCCCACTCGGACCCCTGTTCGGTACCGACGACCCTCCAGCCGAATGAACCGAACCAGGTTGCCGGCGTGCCTGGAACCACGGCGCTTATGGGGGTGTCGTCGATCCCATAGTTGTTCCAATCGATGATGAAGTTGAGATTGTCGAGCCCCAGCCCCCAGGCCGTGTTCTTCGTCTCGGCCACGCCACCAGGAGTCAGCCCTCCTTCGCCCTCGAAGGCGAACACCTTCACACCATCCGCACCGGCACGCTTCAGCGCCATGGCCTCGCCTGCGGCTGCAGGCGCACCGTGCCCAGAAGGACCGGTGTTGAACTTAAGAATGAGAGTCTTGCCCTCCATCTCCGCGTGGCCCGAGAGACCCTTGTTGCGCCGAAAGCCCAGCAGGTCCTCCCAGGTCAGAACCCGCTCCGGTGCGCCCGGCACCAGGTACTTCGGGTCCTTGGTCTGAGCGTACTTGACCCGCATCGCCTCGTTGAACACAGCCAGAATCGCGTATACCAGCGGAATGGTGTGCCCACCGACCATTATGAAACGGTCGCCGAACCGTTTCTCCGGATTACGGATGTCCCATCGGGAGGCGCCGGAGAGCATCGTAGCCAGCACCATGTGCACCCTGGATCGGCTGCCGCCCGGATGACCACTCTGGCGGTAGTTGAACATTATGTCGAGCGTTTGATCGACAATATCCTTGATCTTCTCCCAGCGAGGGAAATCGGCAGCAACAGCAGCTAGACGGCTCTCAACGCTGACTTCCGCTGTGTCAACCATGGCAACTCTCCTCTCGACTATGTGGGGCGATTACCGGTCCGGCCTCGACGTTACAGCCTCGCCCAGGCCTCCTTGAGCACACGCTTGCAGTTTGCCATCACCAACTCCGGTGATTGACCGGGCTGCGGCTTGACCTCGAAGGTGAGCCAGGGCCGTCCGGTAGGCAGCTGTTTGTCGAAGTATCCAATCTCCTGAAGCGCCGCGAAGAACTCGGTAAGTTCCTCCACATCCGCCGCCCCGCCCTCGGCACCGAACGCTGGATGGCTGTCTCCGTAGAAGGCGTGAGACGGGTCATCCTTGATGCAGCTGCCAAGATGCGCGTGAACGATGTACTCGGAAGCGGTCTTTAGTGAGTCCACATACCGCTCCCCAATGAGAGGTAGGTGACCCATGTCGATAGTGAGCCCGAAGCGCGGGTACTGCTCTCGTACCCGCTTCGCTACCTGAACGGCGAGTTCGCTGGGACCGACCAGACTCTTCTTGTCGATGGCCCGATCGAAAGTCTCCAGCACAATCCAGAGCGGCTTGCGGCCATTGGCAGTGTCATCAGCGTACTGGCAGAGCTCCTTCAGCGAGCGCACGAGCTGATCGACGGCCTCCTGCTCCTTCTCCGGACCGGGGTACGACTGCCCTCCATCCAGAACCTCGAGCATCGGAGAACCCAGGAAGTAGGCATCGTCGACGCTTTTCTTGAGCGCCTCAACCGCGGCACGCCTGGAGGTCTCGTCGAGACTGGCAAGGTTCAGCTTGTTCCCGAGCATGAAGGGAGCAGCACTGATTGCCAGTGAAGCATGTGCATCGGCTGCCATGCTCTTCAGTGCCTTCATCGCCTCGTCGGACATCCGACCAACGGCTAGAGTGCCGAAGAAGTCATCGAGGAACACCTGCCGGGCGGTCTCGATTGTTCGGGCATCATTGCCTGGCGAGTCGGTGAACATCATGAACTGGATTACGCCAACTCGGAAATGCTTACGCCATGAATCTTGCATAGCGGTTCTCCTGTGTATAAAGGAACAGGTCAGCCGTTTCTGGTCGAAACCTGCCCGACATTTATAGAGCAACAGCCGCGAGATAGTAGCATGCTTAGGCCGGCACCTTCAAGCAGCGGAGGCCAGCGGACGCTCCGCTCCGCCCGCGGCGCGGCTCACCGATACGTCAGCCTGTTCGCCTCTATGAACCGATCGCCGAGCAGTTCTAGCTGCACTCGGAAGTTGCGCAGTGGAATGTTCGTTCCCGGTACAAAGCCCTCCACATCGTTCTCCGAATGGTACTGGAAGACCGCTGCCTGAAACCGCTGGGTCCACATTCCGTCGCGCATCTTCGGCTCCTCCTTCGGGAAGCCGAAAGCGTCTACTCCCCCGTGGCTATCGAAGTATTGCTTGAAGTAAGTGGGACTGCCATCCGGAGCGTAGTCGGCCACGTAGTGTCCCAGCCCAATCCCGGGGCCGTCGGGGAAGAAGGAGTAATCTCCTTGAGGACGGTGTGTTGGATCTGACGGGTCGAGCGGCGGATCAGCCCCCGGATAGATTATGTCGCCCAGAAGACGCCGCTGGATGCGGTACTGGGGCGGGTTCTCCGGGTGCCACTCCAGAATCAACCGCTGGAAGTACTGCACGGTCTGGCCGGCCGCCATTGGGTCCGCGATCACCTCGGTGCGTGGGTACCCGAGGTTGTCCGTATCCCCGTGGGCCTTCAGGAAGCTGAGCCAATAAGAATCCTCTCGACAGGGGCTCGCCAGACTCCGCCAGAAAGGGGTTGCGTTGGATCCGGCCACTGCCAGTCGAATGGCTGCCAGGTTCGGCCGCCGTCCGTGCTTCGGATGAAGCCACCGAGGGCGCCGTACCGTGCTCCACCATACAGGACGTTGCTGTTTATTAGATCCACGGCAATGGCGCCGAGCCCCTGAATGGGTTCGCTCAGTCTCTCCCAATCCCCACCTGAATCCCTCCTGTAGAGGCTGAGGGAGCTTGCCCGAGGTTCAGTCGATGCCGCCAGGTAGAGAACGCCAGGCTTTCGGTAGTCTACGGCCAGAGACGTAGCCGTGCCGATCTCTCCCAAGCCCGCGAGGCTCATCGCACTCCACGATGCTCCACCATCCCTACTCTGATACACCCCATATGTGACTGGAGATCCGGCAACCCACTGTTTCGTCGTCTCGGCAAGAGCATAGATCGACGGAGGATTCTCCGGAGTGACTGCCATGCTCACTATCCTGGAGTTGAAGGCTGGCGCAGAGGACGTTGTGCTCTGGGCGTAAACAGGGGGTGGGATGAGCGCGGAGATAACGACGACCCAGAAAACGGAGGTCAGAACCGTGACGCTCGACGCGAGGAACATCCGACGAGGAACCAGCATGCG
>JAJYKO010000199.1 GCA_021788565.1 Chloroflexota bacterium | reverse complement strand
TTCCCAGCCATAGTGCCACCTCCCCTCGGTTGTGCTCCGTACCAATCAATTCTACAACCGGCTCTGCTCCAGGCACAGAAAACACCAACCGGGTTGCCGCCTCCTGACAACCCGGTTGGTGCGAAAGGGTGGAATTGCTACGACGGGAGATTACACCGGGATTAGAAACCGGACCTGAAGAAATGCTGATGGACAGATTAGGGGAGCCTTCGAACCCTGTGGTGTGAGTAGATCAGGCTCGACCCGTGGCTACGATTGGGCATCACCGGCCTGGATCGGAACTGAAACGTCTTCCCAGCGCTAAATCTGCGCGGCCCGAAAAAATGACAAAAAGGCAAGGTTGTCCACGACCTTAACAGATTATCCACACTCTTATCCACAACTGTCGAGCACCGGAAGCGAGTGGCAAACCAGCCTGGCAAGAGAGTTGCATATATATCTGATGCGGAAGCGGTACCTCTCCGGAGGCTCTTATGGCTCTGTACGCGGTGCTGGCTCTGTCAGCGCTGGTCCTGGGGCCCTGGCTCCTGGGGTTCGCGATCAGCGCCTGGATCGACGCCTCACGTCCGAAGGAAGTCGAGCCGCCGGTGCCACCCGCGGAGGATCGACTTGCGTTGGTTCAGCGGCTCGCCGACGAGTGGAAGGAAGTAGGCGGCCATTGGATCTCGTGTCCTGAGAGCGACGAGGACCACCGCGCCGCTTAGTGTAACCGTCGTTCCCCTCTTATCTTCGTTGCGAGGGGTGACGGCGATAATATAGATGGCAGGGTGGAGCGCCCAAGACGTTCCACCCTGCCCGACGAAGCTGGCGTTTAGAGGCTTCCCCCGCCTACCCAGCGGTGACCTGACCCCGTACCCATGCCGGCAGGTCGGCTTCCTTCCAGCCGGCGAACTTACACGCGTACCGGCAAGTTTCGCAGACGTTCTTCAGCCCAGCTACCGGCTTTTCCCCCTTTATGCTCTCCACCAGGGCGATCGCGCCCTTCACGTTGACTTCCTCACCCATCACCACGAGTGTCACGGCGCCCTGAGATCCGCCGACACCGCCGGACGCTACGTGCTTGGTTTCCACACGGAAGAGGATCTTCAGTGCCTCGATCTCGGTGACTACGCGCGCATTGACTAGACAGTACATGCCGAAGTCGGCGCCAAGGCAGTAGTCGAAGGTCTTCGCTCCCGTGTAGAGCGAGGATTCCTTGACGGAGGGCACGAGCTTCTCCAGCCCTACCGGCGCGATCATCTTGAGACCCTGCGACGTGACGGTTCCCAGGATGGCCGGCACGGTGCCGCCATCGAATCCGGCCGTGATCACCCCTACGTTTCCCTCGAGGTCGACGGCGTTGGCCCCCTTGATCACCACCGTATCCCTGTGGAAGTCGTCCAGGGCCTCACGGATCGTCTTCTGAACGACCTTCCCCCTGTGCAGGATTATCGGGAAGGGGATCCGATCCTGTGGGTTGGTGACGCAGAGCAGACCGTCGGTGCTGATCCCCGCGGTGAAACGGGCTGGGGGATACTCGCCACCCAGCAGCTCTTCCGCGACGAACGCGTTACTCGTACCGCCTGTCAAGATCACATATGCGTTCTCGAGTGCTGCCTGCATCTCCGGCATGCGCACGACTGCCTTGGCGATCAACCTCTTGGATTCCGCCGGCGTTAGCGTGAATACGGCCTTCATAGTCAACTCCTTCTGGATTACTTCTCTACTATCGCTCGCGTCTTGGCGATCTGTTGGGCATGGTCCAGGTCGTGGCGCAACTCCATCTCGATCACCTGTCGAATGGTCATCTGCCCGTACCTGGGGTGGCTGGCCGCTCTCTCCAGATCGGCATCGCTAAGCTCCGAAATCGCCTGCAGCATCTCCTGCCGGGTGGTGTGGAGGCGGAGCAGGACGCCGGCGAGCCCGTCTCGCTGAGCCGCGTTCCTGGCCTCTTCCCAATCGGCGATGTTGTAGCCTGTCATGGCCGCCTTACCGGCTCGCATCTCGGAGAAGCGCCGCACCGCCAGCTGATCCACGTCCGCCACGTGGTGAAGCACCTCTACGGTCGACCACTCCTCAGGCTCAGGCCGGGTCCACGCCGTGTCTTCGCGCAATTCCTGGAGCTGCTGCAGAAGCTGACCGCGATTGGCGAGCAAGTCGCGCATTAGCCGTGCGTTTTCCTGTCCCATCCTTCACACACTCCTCAATCCACTACAGAGCCTTTTCGAAGATGGCTCTGGCATCCTCAGCCCTGATTCGCCGGGGATTGTTTGCCAGCAGCCGGGTTACCTTCATCGCGCCTTCCACCAGTGCGTCCAGGTGCTCCGCGGTGATGCCAACCTGCGACATCTTCTTAGGTATCCCCACGTCCTCGGAGAGTAGCCTGCAGGCCTCGGCGCTCCTCATCGCCGCATCCCTCATCGAGAGCCCGGCCACAGGCTCTCCCATTGCCTCGGCAATCTGCACGAACTTGGGCAGATTGCTCAGGGCGTTGTACTCCAGAACGTATGGCAGCAGCAGGGAGTTGGCAACGCCGTGAGTGATGCGGTGCTGGCCCTGCAGCGGATAGGCCAGGGCGTGCACGGCGTTGGTGCCGGCGTTCGCGATGGAGACGCCCGCGTACATGCTTGCCCTCGCCATGGACTCCCTCGCGGCCAGGTCGTCACCGTTGCCGACCGCGGTTCTCAGGCTTGCCCCGATCAGCCGGACCGCCTCCAGCGCATACAGGTCCGTGAGGGGCGACGCCTTAGACGAGGTGAAGGACTCCACGGCATGGCAGAGCGCGTCCACGCCCGTGGCAGCCGTGACCGACGGCGGTACGCTCAGGGTTAGCAGCGGGTCCACGATCGCCACGTCCGGAATAATGTGGGGGCTGACGATGGCGATCTTGTCCTTCGCCGCGGGGACGTAGAACAGGGCATTCGGAGTGATCTCCGCGCCTGTGCCGGAGGTCGTCGGCATCAGGATGGAGGGCACGCCTCGCCTCTTCACAAGGTTCGTCCCGAGGTAATCCTCGGCTTTCCCCTCGTTGCCCATGAGCATAGCGACAGCCTTCGCGGTGTCCATTGAGCTGCCGCCCCCCACGCCCACCACCAGGCCGCACTGGGCCTCGCGAGCGACCGCCAGGCAGGCTTCCACGCTCTGTATCGATGGCTCCGCCTCCACGTCGGTGTAGAGGCTGACGCTTATCCCCTGGTTCGACAGCCAGGAGGCCACCTGATCGACTATGCCGGCTTTCTTCAGTCCCGCGTCGCTTATTACGAAGACGCGAGAGCTTCCTAGCCGCTTTGCCTCGGCCCCGACTGTCTCTGCCGCACCAACTCCGAAGGTGATCTGGGCCGGAATTCGAAATGTCGTCACTGCGGTTTGCATATGCCCTCCTTTGAGAAAACCTGTCAGTCGCCGGTCATCAGTCTTCAGTCATCAGTCATCAGTCGCCAGCTACCGCACGCACGGTAGGGGGCACCAGCGGTTGCGAAAGACCGATCGTTGATGGCTGATCGCTGTAAGGTATGGCGCGGAGCGCAATCCGTCAAGTAGTCTGTGTATAATCTGCACAGCTTGCTGTTGGAGATCGTACGGTGGCAAATGCGCTTGACGTTCTGGAGGAGCGCGGCTTCGTCAAAGACGTCTCGGACGAGGCCGGACTTCGAGCCGCGATGGAGCGGCCCATCACCTTCTATATCGGGTTCGACCCGACTGCGCCCAGCTTCCACGTTGGAAACCTGCTGCCCATCATGGCTATGGCCTGGATGCAGCGGTTTGGGCACCGCCCCATCGCGATCACAGGTGCCGGGACGGCCATGGTCGGCGACCCCACGGGTAAGACGGTCAGCCGTCCCATTCTCACCTACGAGCAGATCAACCAGAACCTGCGTGGTCAGAAGGCGCAGTTCCAGCACTACATCGATTTCGACGAGGGCAAGGCCCTCATGGTGAACAACGCCGACTGGCTCACAAAGCTGAACTACGTCGAGTTCCTGAGGGATATCGGCGTCCATTTCAGCGTCAACCACATGCTTGCCACCGAGACCTATCGCACCAAGCTGGAATCGGAGTCGGGACTCAGCTTTCTGGAGTTCAACTACATGCTGCTCCAGGCGTACGACTTCCTCCACCTCTATCGAGAGTATGGCTGCATCATGCAGGCGGGCGGCAGCGACCAGTGGGCCAACAGTCTCGCCGGGGCGGACCTGATTCGCAAGATCGAGGGTGGCCAGGCGTACGTCCTTGTGTTCCCCCTGCTGACCACCGCCTCCGGTGCCAAGATGGGCAAGACCGAGGCCGGCGCGGTGTGGTTGAACCCGGAACTGGTCTCGCCCTACGAGTTCTACCAGTACTGGATCAACACCGAGGACCTCGATGTGGAGCGATTCCTTGCCCTCTACACCTTCCTTCCGATGGAGGAGGTGCGGGAGTTAGGACGGCTGCGGGGGGCGGACCTGAGGCGCGCGAAGGAGGTGCTCGCCTTCGAGACGACGAAGATCACCCACGGCGAGGAGGCTGCCCGCGAGGCTCAGGCCACGTCGAGGGCACTCTTCGGCGGAGGCGAGGGCGAAATGGAGGGGGTTCCGACCAGCGAGATCGGCAGAGCGGCCCTCGAGCAGGGAATTCCGGCCTCCCAACTCCTGGCGACGACCGGCCTCGCGTCCTCCCGGGGCGAAGCGCGGAGGCTGATCCAGCAGGGCGGAGCCTACGTCAACGGGCGGCGGATCGAGAGTGTGGACCAGGTGATAACGGCCGGTGACCTCTCCGACGGCTCCCTGCTGCTCCGCGCCGGCAAGAAGAAGTACCACCGCATCACCGTGTCGTGAGCGGGACCGAAGAATCAAACAGGATATACAGGATGGGTTAGGAAATAGGCCTGCTGTAGCGGCCGTACAAGGCCACCAACCCGTCTGCGTCCCAAATCACGATAGGCTTGTCCGCCGGGAGAGTTGGGATTGGCCTGCTGGCAGATCGGTTAGGGGCGTTGAAAGGTGGGCGCGCAACACAAACAACAGGGCCGCAGGTAGTCCCACGCGGCCTTCATCGTCTCAGTGAATCTGGTGGTCGCTCCCCTCTGCCGACACACCGAAAGGGCCGACCAGGGCTGGCGAAAAGAGCGGCTCACAACGTTATACGGACAGTTCCTCCGGGGATAACAGATACCCGCACAGCCAAGCCAGGCACAGGCCAATCCCGAGTCAAACCTGAACTGTCGGGAGAAGAGGGCTTAGATAAGGAGTTTATTTCCCGAGCATTCCACTGCTCTCAGGAGCTAGCATCACCATCCGTGGCCCGCCAGCCTGGGGTGTTCGAGATTGGATCACTCTTGCCGGGAGGCCTTGGTTCCTGAGTTGGAGCTACTGCGACAGCCGTAGGTGAAGTCTGTTCCCACTGTGCCTCGTCGACGGACTTGAGAGTAGCTACCATGTCATGGAGCTCGACGACATCGGCGACGACGGCCAGCCGGGCAAAGCCTCGCCGGTCGCCCTATTGGCTATGTATGCACGGACAACGCCCATCAGGGAAATAGTGCCATCCGACTCAGCGTTGAATGCGGGGCCGCCGCTTACCCCATTTATCGCGACACCATCTATGAGATATTGCTCCACATCACTCAGATACGCCGACACCCGGCCGCTGAAGAAACACAGCGCTTCGTTGATGGCGGGGAAGCCAAGCCATCCGATTTCCACACCGACTCGGACGTACATGTCCTTGGAGCTAAGGGGAAGTGGCTGTTCTGGAAGACCAATGTCAGGGGTGCGAAATACGATTGCCGCGGCATCCTTCTCGACGCTCAATAGAATGGCGCGATCTGGTGCCCTCACCAATATCGATTTGCCAGATTCGGCATGTTGCACCCGGATCGGCTCCTCCCAAGCATGGGCTGTGTCTACGACATGCGCAGCAGTCGCAATGGCGAGAAGCCTTTTAACTCCGAGTTGTAGAGAAGGAATCCGGTCCCACTACCTCTCGGGGTGAGGACCCGGACCACATGCGGCCTTACAAGGTCGACCAAATCCTGCCATGGTAACTCTGGCATTCGGCCTCCTCGTGTGAAGATGGCCCGGCGCTTTCATCCCCGATGGTGGCGGAGGGCCGCCGGAAGAACTGCTATGAATTCCCCAGGCCACGCACTGACTTCGCTCTAGGTGGGCCTGGAATAGCACCGGACGAAAGAATGTCGCTAAGCCCCTTCGTCAACGCGGCGGCTTCTATCGCCCAGGCTGCCCAGGCCGGCCTGGCCAGTTCCTGGCAGCGAGCGCGGGGCTTGGCAATACCCTAAAAGGAACACGCTTCTCCACACCCTGGATCTTAGCCACGATCAGATAGGTCCCTGGACGCTCAAAGGCAAACTCGAGGTCCAGCGCAAGTTGCGCTCGCTGATCTTGGCCAGGCTCAATCCCAGCCGGCCGGCCTACCTCCAACTCGCCTCCCATCTGAAACAGGACGGCCCCATCCTGGTCTTGGATCTCGATCTCCACAGGGTGCCGTCGGTTGGTCTCGTTCCAGGGAACCTTGAAGGCAGCAGCCACAGCGAAATGTTGCTGCACGGGAAAGCCGGCATTGACCCAAAGACTATCCCAGCCGCCCCCCATCAGAAAAAGCTTCCCATCGGAGATCTGCGCCGCATCGGCAAGAATCAGCCAGTCGATTTCCACTTGACCACCCCCTCGCAAGGTCTTACACTATTATCGGTGCGCTCCTACAACCGTGGCACCATCATCCTACATTGGCACTACACTTGCACTACAGTGTAGTTAGCTGGGGCTGGAGTGTCAAGTCCTACCGTCGACGACTTCGTCTTTGATGACGCCAACGAGGCCGAGATGGCTGCCCACAGCCTGACGCCCTATCGGGTGTTACAGGTGCTGGACGACGAATTCATCGTCGTGCCCAACAGGAAAGAGCGCAGGGCCACGCACTTGGTGATCGGTCGGGACCATGGGGGCGCATTTATCACCATTCCCATCGAGCCCACCAACCAGGCCGACATCTGGCGACCGGTTACTGCATGGTACAGTAAGAAAAGCGAGATCGCGCGGCTAGGATTAGAATAGCAATAAGGATGACTACGATGATGAGCGACAGCGAACTTGAGGAGCTTCAGAACCCTGATAATTGGGCTTTCGAGCACGCTGAGAAGGGTAAGAGAACAAGGGCTCCACGGGCTATAGTCTCGGTCGCCTTCTCCCGTGAGGACTTCGAGAAAGTGGGTCGATGCGCTGAGCAGCTGAGTATGCGAACGTCCGAGTTCATCCGCGATTCGGCAGTGGCCAGAGCTACCCGCCAGATAGGTCTAGGCTCGGTCTCCTCGTTCAGCTCGAACGCAACGAGGGCTGTATTCTCCGATAGAGTCCTCTCCATTACGCGGGTGGGAGCATCCTCCGAGGGATTCGGGGACATTTCGCGGGAGAAGCAAGGGCGGGCCGTGACAGCCTGAACTCGTGGTGCGCCTAGCCAGGACGCTAAAGAAGGCCAGGGAACAGTCCCCGGCCTTCTTAAATAACATCGGCCATGTTCCTGTGGCTGAATGGCGCACCATATCTGATGGACAATCTCTATGCGAATTATTCCACGAGCCGCCTCGTCTCATGTGATCTTGCGGTGTAGGACCTCTACCTGATAGCTGTGCTGGATGGTTCGGTTCAGCACAGGGTCGTGAATCTCCATATCGTAGCTGTCTCCGTACACCAGCCCCGCCTTGGATGGGATCGTTCCGGACATCACCACGGTATTTGCCGGTATTGACCCAAATAGATCCTCCAGCATCCTCGTCCAGGAACTGGGCGGCAGCAGCGCCGCGAGTGTGTCCTCCTGGTACAGTTGCCGATTCCCGTCCTTCGTTACCCAACAGCGCAGCACCAGGGCGTCCCAGTGGTCCGCGACCTCCTCGTAGCGCCACACCTCGGGGGCAAAGACGTCCGGGTACGCCTGCTTGGACCACTCGATGCTACGCGTTTCCAGGTCACGATCGGTCTGATCGCTTCCCACCGTGACGTAGGTCTCTCCATTCCCGATCAGCAGCACGTACTCCACTTCGCCGGAGGTGGTCTCGTGCTGGACCTGTACGGTATCGACTGTTGTGGCCAGGTTGTTCCCCAGAGCGTACAGAGTCGGCGTGGTAGAGGGTTCCGGGACCCCTATCACGGCGAGTTCCTCGACGTGTTTCCAGACCGCCTCCTGATCCCTGCCGGCATAGCCCCCATTCATCAGCCGCTGAACCGGAAACTCAATTCGCTCGCCACTCCCCTGCTCCACCAGTTCTAGCTTCGGTACCCAGGTCATGGACGCCTCCGATCTCGTCTGTCTGTGATACGCGCTCATAGCTTCTCACCGGAGCGAATATGATGCAACCGGGTATCCATTCGCGGGCCTCTCCCTGGCG
>JAJYKO010000198.1 GCA_021788565.1 Chloroflexota bacterium | reverse complement strand
GCCTCGTATCGGGGAAACAGCCAGTTTCTGAAAGCCGTAGCCCTCGGCCCCCCCCCACTCGGCAAGCCCGCGCAGCACCTCGCGGTGAACCTCCGGGTCTCGCACCACGCCTCCCTTTCCCACCCGGCCGCGTCCTGCTTCGAACTGCGGCTTCACCAACGCAACAATCAACCCGCTTCCCCGAAGCAGTCGAGTCGTGGCCGGAATGACCAACCGCAGCGAAATGAAAGAGGCGTCCACTGTTGCCAGGTCTGCTGGTTCCGGCAGAGACGAAAGGTAGCGGACGTTAGTGCGCTCGATCACCACCACCCGCGGGTCCGTGCGCAGCCGCCAGTCCAACTGGCCGTATCCAACGTCCACCGCGTATACTCGGGCAGCCCCGCGCTGAAGCAGACAGTCGGTGAAACCGCCCGTGGACGCACCTATGTCCACGGCCACCAGTCCTGTGACGTCCAGGCCGAAGGCGTCCAGGGCCTTCTCGAGTTTCAGACCGCCACGGCTAACGTACTTCGACGCAACTTCCGCGAACACCGTGCTACGCTCGTCCACCATAGTCCCGGGCTTGTCTTCCACCTGCCCCTCAACGGTCACGCTCCCCGCCATGATGAGCGCCCGAGCCTGCTCGCGGCTGGGCGCGAGGCCGCGCTCCACTACCAGCAGATCCAGCCTCTTCTTCACCTCTCTCCGATCTCGCGGCAGCGCCGTTACCAGTCACGATAGCTGCGGCCGAACCCGGCGTCAAGAACAGCTATGTACACCCGGCTACCCACATCGAGCACAGTGCAGGGTCCCGAAGTTGGCGACGCTCTCAAAATCGAAAAGGACAGGAAGGCGCTTCGCCTCCTGTCCCATTTACCTGAGAGATGCGACCCGTATTACCGAGCCATCCCCTTCGGTGCCCTCTCTCAAGGGCCTCTCCAGGATCCTGTCCGGTCGCCGTCCTTCTGCCTGAGAGATTCCAGCTTTCATCTTGCCCCTTCGGCGCCGCGCTAGTGCGGGCTCTCCGGCGACCATCGTCCAGGCCTTATTCACTTGTTAGGATATGAGTCTACCTGCCCTCTCGCCTACCGTCAACCCTGGTATACCGTACCAGCAGGTTCCGAACAGCGTAGCGCACAGAGAAGTAGCGGATTCGCAGGGCCAGCGCGACCAGTTCGTGGCGCTTCGGAAGCTGCAATCGAGCCTGCCTTGCCGATCGCCATTCCGCCTTCAGTCGCTTCCACGCGTCGTGGAGCCATGGCGAGAACAGCAGCAGCCGGGTCTCTTTCGCCCTGCGGAGATGCTCGGGACGCGCGGCAGGGACCAACCCCCTCATGGTGAGTAGCAGGTTGGCATCGTACAGGGTGAATTGACGGTCGGGGCTGCCGGCGAGCTGTTGGTTCACCACTGCTTCCTCGCAGTTCAGCATCGAATCCCAGGTCCCTACCGTCGAGATGTGGCGATAGTCGTGGTTCTGGTGCACCGCGGTTACCACTTCGGTCGAGTCCACGATCAGCGCCCCTCGCCGTCTGGCTCGAAACAATAGCCACTCGTCCCACACGCTCCGGCCGACCGCAAACGGTGGGATTTCTCCCCACATGCCGCGCCGAAAGGCGAAGTAGTCCATTCCGGTCACCGCGTGGAGCACGCCCCGCTTCGACAGGTCTTCCCGAAACCGCTGCTCCCAGATGGCATCGAAAGTCAGCGGCTCGGTCGCATCCACGTCCCACCGCCGGCCGACCATCAAGAAGGAACGCTGGCTTTCGGCCAGCAGGCGAATTGCAGGCATGAAATCGCTCATTAGCACGATATCGGCATTCACGTAGCAGAGGATATCCTGGCTGGCCATCCGCTGTGCCTGCGCGAACATGTCGCCTATAAGGGGGGTGCCGTGCGAGTTGCGAGCAACCGCTGGGAAGTGGAGAAAATCGAACTCCCTGGCAACCTCGGCGGTTCCGTAGTCATCCCCGCACAGGATGACCTCTGGGCGAGGCTCCATTAGTGTCCAGCTGCGGAGGGCATTCCGCTGGATGACGTCGATGTGCCCGCGGAAGGGTTTCGGGAGCGAGAAGAGGGTCAGCACAGCCTACCTCAGCCCTACGAGACGCCGTTGCCGATTGCCAGGTAAGTAACCGAGCCGGGCAACTCCTCAGGATGGAGGATGCGCCAGCAGTCCACGACCACCAGATCTCGGCTTTCGAATCCGAAGAGTCCCCCGCTCGAGAACTCGGGCCACGGAGTCGTGATTACCACCACGTCGGACTGAGAGACGCAGTCCGACGCAGAGGCCGCAAAGGCGACACCCCCATCCAGAATAGATCCGGCGGTCTCTCCAGCCTGGGGGTCGTAAACCACGACGCGTTTCCCGATCTTTAGGAGGCGCTCCGCCAGATTGACGCCCGGTGACTCCTCCGCTACCGGGGTGCCGGGCTTGTAGGCCAGGCCAAGAATGCCCACCGTCCCGCCCTCCGGCAGGTGGGCCTGCACTATGTTCGCCAGGCGGGACACCTGGCCTAGATTGGTGAGATGCGTTGCCTCGGCGAGGATGGGCTGAGCGCCAACCTCGCGCGCAAGGTGGGCGAAAGCGAGGTTGTCGCGGGGGAAGCACGGCCCCCCGTAGGCCGCGGCACCTTTCAGGTACTTCCTGCCGATCCGGCTATCGAGGCCGATAGCAGAGGTGACCTCGTCCACGCTGGCCCCGGGCAGCCGCTCGCACACCTCCGCCAGCATGTTGGCGTACGAGATCTTCGTGGTGACGAAGGTGTTGACCGCCAGCTTGGCAAGCTCAGCGTTTACGAAGCTCATGTGGGCGAAATGGGGGGAGTTGTCGCAAAGGGTGCGCTGAATTCCCTCCAGCATAGCCCCTGCTCGCTCGTCCGACTCGCCAATCAGCACCAGGTCCGGGTTTAACATGTCTCGGATCACGCTGCCGAGCGCGATGAACTCGGGGTTGTAGCACAGCCCGAAGTCACGGCCGCACTTCTTGCCCGAAGCGGCCTCCACGGCGGGCAACAGCTGCTCCTCCGTGCCACCCGGTAACACTGTGCTGGTCAGCACCACCAGGTGGTAGCCGGTCTTCCGCCTCAGGGCCCGCCCGATGGCCTCTCCCGCATCCAGCACGTAACGCACCGAGAACCCGCCATTAGTCTCGCTGGGCGTGGGGACGATGATGAAGGTAGCATCGGTACCGACGACGGCCGCGTTGTAGTCCTGGGTAGCTGCGAGCTGGTCCCGCGCGCTGGAGATCAGGTCACTGAGGCCAGGCTCCAACACCGGAGCCTTCCCCTCGTTGATGAGGCCGACGGTCCTAGGGTTCATGTCCACGCCGATGACGGAGAAGCCCTTGGCTGCCAAACACGCGGCCAACGGCGACCCCAGTTTGCCAAGCCCCACAACTGAGATCTTCACGACCGGCTGCCTCCCTCGCAGAAGCTCATCACTCGACACTACAGCGTCACGCTTCTGGCCATGGAGGCAAGCTGGTCCCCGGAACCGTCCTGTTCCAGGCGAAGCCGTACCTGATCCTCAATCCAGACGTAGGTCCGACTCAAGCCATCTTCCAGGGAGATCGTCGGCTCCCACCCAAGCACTCGCTTGAGCCGGGTGTTGTCGGAGTTTCGGCCTCGGACGCCCTGGGGCCCCGAAACGTGCTTCTTCACGATGCTGACACCCGCGATGTCCGCCACGATGTCCGCTAACTCGTTGATGGTGACCATGCGATCCTGGCCCAGGTTCAGGGGCAGCGCGTAGTCCGATCGCATCAGCCTCAGCATGCCGTCGGTGCAATCATCGATGTAGCAGAAGGAGCGGGTTTGCTCACCATCCCCCCAGATTTCCACTTCAGGGTTGCCGCTCAGCTTGGCTATCGCCACCTTCCGGCACATGGCCGCCGGAGCCTTCTCCCTGCCCAAATCCCAGGTGCCGAGAGGGCCGAAGATGTTGTGGAATCGGACTACCCTGGTCTCCATCCCATACTCCTGGCCGTAGTGCGTGACCAGGCGCTCGGTAACCAGTTTCTCCCACCCGTACGCGTCCTGCGGCTGCGCTGGGTAAGCATCCTCCTCTTTCAATGGAGTAACGTTCGGATCAGTCTGCATGTGCTCGGGGTAGACGCAAGCCGAAGAGGTGTAGAAGTAGCGCTGGACGCCGTTGATTCGCGCCGCCTCGATGGTGTGAGTGTTGATCAGGATGTTGTTGTGCAGGATCTGAGCGTGATGGGCTGAGATGAAGCCCATGCCCCCCATGTCGGCGGCCAGGGCGTACACCTCGTCGATGCCACGGGTCGTTTGAAGGCAGTTGTCCCAGCGGCGGATGTCCAGCAACTCGAATTCGTCGGCCTCTGATCTGGCATACTCCGGGTACTTAACGTCAACCCCTCGCACCCAGTAGCCCCGATTCTTCAAATAGGATATCAGGTGATGACCGATGAACCCTCCGGCTCCTGTAACCAATACCTTCGTCTGCGACATTCAGATGCTCCCGGGAATGAGGGTAAACCCGCCCCAAGACGATGCCCTGTTGAGCGACGGCCAATCCTAGCATCGGGTACTTTGATACGTCAACCGCGGCATGGTTTGAGGATGATGTCACAGTTCGGGCGGAAGCGACGGGGAGGGCGAGGCTCCTGCCGAGCCGCCCGGGTGGGGCAACTGGCGGCTCGCCGGGAGGCTCGCCCTCCCGGACTGTCACTCCAATTCGGCTGCTCCACGAACCATGCCTCAACCGCCGCATATCGGCCCTGAAGATGCACCATAAGACGAGGAGCCAGGGAAGCTCCGAAGGGCTTGACGGTGGCAGGTAGCGCTTCATGCGAGCGAGCGCAGCGTGAAGGCCCGAATAGGGCGGCGTCAAGGCCCGAAGGGCTTGCCGGTGACGAGCAGAGTAGCGTCAAGGCCTGAAGGGCCGCGCTAGGCCAGCCCAGGGCATCGCCCTGGGGAACACACCGCGCCGGGAGGGAGCCCTGAAGGGGCGGCACAACTCCATCTCCGGCTTGGTCCGCCCTTTCAGGGCTCTCGGTGGGGATGGTACCCTCCTTCCCAGGGCGATGCCCATGGGCTGACGTAGGTCGCCCCTTCGGGGCTGAGGGCCATTCCCTTATGGTGCAATCTCAGTATCGGCCAGCCGGTGGGCCGGGTTGACCACGGTTGAGACCTCCTTTATGATCTGAGAGAAGCGTGTCCCCTGCCTGCACCGTCATGTGACGAACAGGCCCCATGTAACAGCAGGAGCCGATGTGTCTAAGGAGTTACCGGCGGCGGCGGATGTCGGTTTCGGGAGGCAGCGTTCCCTGGCATGGGCACTGTTCATCTCGTTACGCCCGAAGCAGTGGACAAAGAACGGTCTCCTGTTCCTCGGCCTGGTCTTCTCCTTGAGCCTCCGCGAACCAGACCTCGTTGCCAGAGCGGTGCTGGCTTTCGTCGACTTCTGTGCCCTCGCCTCCGTCACCTACCTGGTGAACGACGTCATCGACATCAAGCGGGATCGCCAGCACCCGATCAAGCGAATGAGACCCATTGCCTCGGGGCAGGTCTCTCCGACTGCCGCCCTCTCGACGGCAGCAGTGCTTCTCGTCGCAGCTCTGGGGATGGCGATCAACCTGAACGAAGCCTTCGCCCTCACGGCGCTGGCTTACCCCGTCCTGACCATATCTTATTCGCTGTGGCTCAAGCACATCGCCATCGTCGACGTGCTGGTGGTTGCGGCAGGTTTCGTTCTGCGTGCCGCGGCAGGGGCGGTTGTCATCGGGGTGCCGATCTCGGCATGGCTCTACGTCTGCACGCTTCTGGGAGCCCTATTCCTGGCAACATCCAAGCGACGGCACGAGATCGTGCTTCTTCAGGGTTACGCGGGCGAACACCGCCGCAGCCTGCAGGGATACACGGTTCAGTTCCTGGACCAGATGATCGCCATTCTCGCGTCAGCTTCGGTGATCGCGTACAGCCTGTACACTTTCTCCGCTGAGAACCTCCCCAAGAACCAGGCGATGATGCTGACCATCCCATTCGTTCTGTATGGCATCTTTCGTTACCTCTTGCTTGTCCAGACGAAGGAGGGCGGCGGCACGCCCGAGGAGGCGCTCCTCGGAGACAAGCCCCTTCTCGCGACGGTAATTGGGTGGGGCGTGGCCTCCACCCTCATCATCTACCTGTTTCGATAGCTAATAACTATTCGTGATCGGCAAAGAAGAAGCCCCAGCGCAGCGACGCTGGGGCTCTCACTTCCCATACCTGGCGTGGAACCATAAGCTAATAGCTAATCTCTAATAGCTTGCCTACCGCTTCGTGTACTGAGGCGCCTTCCGGGCTCGCTTGAGACCGTATTTCTTGCGCTCCTTTACGCGCGGGTCGCGGGTGAGCAGCCCGGCCTTTCGGAGAGTAGGTTTCAGCCCCTCATCCGCCCTTGACAGAGCCCGCGCGATGGCATGGCGAATCGCCCCTGCCTGACCCACAATACCGCCACCATGAACGCGAATTCTGGCGCTGTACGATCCGACGGTGTTCGTCAGTCGCATCGGCAGGGTGATCGTGTCCTGCCAGGCAGCCCTGGGGAACCGCTCCTGCAGATCGACGCCGTTAATCATTATGGCGCCAGTACCGGGCTGCAAGATGACTCTGGCAATGGCGGTCTTGCGCCTTCCCACCGCTGCAATCTGATCCGTTGTTGCCACAACCAACTCCTTCAATTAGCTATCAACTATCAGCTATCAGCGCGTTTGCCGGAAACCGAGCCTGGCTCACGAAGGCGGCCCGAGATTTCCAGTCGAGCCGACGGCTGAGCACTGAAGGCTGACAGCTACCTATGCTGGCTTCTCCTGCTGCGCGACCTGCGCCCCGTGAGGGTGCGTCGGGCCGGCATACACCTTTAGCTTCCGGAACATCGCCCGACCGAGCGCGTTGTGAGGGAGCATGCCCCTCACTGCATGTTCGATCACCCTGGTGGGGAACACCTGAAGCTGAGTGCCCAGTTTGACCGACTTCAGTCCGCCTGGGTAGCCGGAGTGACGGTAGTAGACCTTAGTCTCCTGCTTGTCGCCGGTCACCCGTACCTTCTCGGCGTTGATCACCACCACGTAATCCCCGGTGTCCATGTGGGGTGCGTAATACGGCTTGTTCTTGCCCTTGAGCAATTGTGCTATTTCGGAAGCAAGCCGACCGAGGGTCTGGCCAGACGCGTCAACGACATGCCAGCTCCTGACAATATCGGCGGCCTTTGGACTATAGCTCTTCACCCGCCCTCCTTAGTACTCCACGCCCACGAGCATCAATCCAAGGGCGGGAACAGTCCAGGTTGAAAGCTGCTCTGCCCCGACCTCAACCAGCCCCTGAAACTCCTGTGGCGTCAACTTCCCTTGTCCAACCCTAAGCATTGAGCCAACCATATTCCTGATCATGTGCGGCAAGAACGCCGTCCCCGCGACGTCGAAATCCAGCTTCGGAGCCTCCCCATGCCATCCGGCGTCGAACAGCGTCCTGACGGTAGTACGTCGTCTCCCCGATCTCAGGTAGCTGTTGAGACCGAAGGTGAAGCAGGCGAAGTCCCGGGTTCCAACCAAGCATTCCGCCGCCTGACTCATGGCCTCGACGTCCAGAAGCCCCTCTACGTGATATCGATACCTTCTCAACCAGAGGTTGGGAACAGGGGCGCTCCAAACCGAATATCGGTAGAGGCGCCTCTGAGCGCTTCTACGGGCGTGAAAACTGTCCGGCACTTCCTCCACACACTTGACCAGAATGTCATCGGCCAAGTTCGCGTTGAGAGCCCGCCGAAGTTCGACCGCAGACAGCCGCGACTCTGTCGGGAAAGAGACTACCTGCCCCAACGCATGCGCGCCAGCGTCGGTCCGCCCTGCACCAGCAATGCGGGTCTTCGCTCCGGTTACCCCCGCGATGGCCCGCTCCAACTCCCCCTGGACCGTCCTGAGCCCCTTTTGGACCGCAAACCCGTGGTAGTCGGTGCCATCGTACTCGACGACCACCTTGATGTTCCGCAAGGGCTAGATCACCAACTCCAGCTGTACCATTGGCGCCGCATCGCCCTTACGCGGTCCGATCTTGACCATCCGCGTGTACCCACCCGGCCTATCCTGGAAACGAGATGCCAGCGTGTCGAACAGCTTGTCGACGACCCTGGGATCGTACAGCTCAGCCAGAACCTGCCTCCGAGAGTGAACCGTCCCAGCCTTGGCCTTGGTGATCATCTGCTCGGCAAGCTGCCGAACTTCCTTAGCCTTGGCCTCGGTAGTCTGAATCTTCTCGTATCGCAAGAGATCGGTTGCCAGGTTCCTATACAAGGCCAGCCGGTGATCAGTAGGTCTGCCCAGCTTTCGGCCGGCGATTTGATGTCTCACTAGCCAGTTCCTCCCAGTTAACCCTACTCCTCGT
>JAJYKO010000197.1 GCA_021788565.1 Chloroflexota bacterium | reverse complement strand
CATCGACTCTATGCGGCTCCGCAGAGCATCTGCCCCGCGCCAGTCGCGCAGGTCGCGCGCTTCGCTTCGGGCCCGGAGCAGGTCGACAACCTCGGTCGATGGAGCCGCAAGGTCCAGTGCGGGGCCACGCTCCTGAAGAACAGCCCCCCAAACGTCGTCGGGGATGCCGTCCTCACTGGCCGGAAGCCGAAACGGCCCGAGCCTGTCCGCTGGAAAACCTAGGCCGCCGGAGAAACGCGCCTCCTGCCGGCCTCGCAGCAGCGTGACCCCTCCGCGCCCGATTACCCGACAGCCGCCCTCCTCCAGGTCCACGACCAGGGCGGTGTGCTCATCTATCCCCACGATTGTCGAGTCCGGCGGTAACAGTTCCACCAGCTTCCGGAAGCGATTCACTCCCATGAAACACCGGCTGGTGTCCAGCTCCGCTCCCCCCTCATTGTTGTCCCAGTGAGGAACAAAGGTCAGCGACAGCCCATATGGACCGAAGAGGTCTAGACCCCTGCGCCAGTGGAGGTCCTCGCCCACTTTGTAGATCTCGTACACCGGGAGGCAGTTGACCCCGGCCGCCACCGTGGCGGCGCTGGCCAGCAGGACCGCGCTGCCGAGCCGCTGTTTGGCCCGCAGGTAGTCCCACGCCAGGCTGCCATCCAGCTGCCTCGCCGCGTAGCTCGGACTGCCTGGGCCTGCGAAGATGACGTTTGCCCCCAGCATAGGAGCCAGGATAAGTGGATCGTCGGGACTGGCGTCGGTGCCACGCCGTCTGGCAGGGACAACCACGGTTTCAGGGCGGTAGTTCTGAAGCCGCTCCTCGAGGAAAGACGCCACCTTCTGCGACACCAGCGCGGAGTTGGGCTGGAAACCCGCGGGCGTCTCCAGCAACGCGACCCTTATCGGCGAGGCAAGGCGGGAGAAGACCCACTCGTACACCTTGCGGCCGCTGGACGAAGTCTCGCCCGACCCGAACAGCGCAACCAACCCCGCGCGCTCAGCCATCGTCTCTCGCAATTTGCCGGTTCATCCTGTTCTCCACGTCGTGGCATCACCCTCGCCCAGTCGCCAGCCGCGGCCCCTCTGCCAAACGCCTCGGCCAAGAAAGATACTCGCTGACGCCCACGGAATCAACCTCCCCTGTGTTCGCGGCCTGACCAACGCCTGCACCGCGTTCGCGCTATAATCGTGCCGCGCCGACTTCACCCATGGCGAGGTGAATTCGTGGTCGAACACGTGGAGAAAGCCCCGAAGCTTGCCGTCCTCCTGGCCCGCGGCAGGGACGAACTCGCCGCGTCCTGGGTCGCCGCGGTGCGCCGCGTGCCAGGCTCCGGCTACTGCGACCTGCCCACCCCCGAACTGTACGACTCCGCTGAGCGGGCACTGACCGCCATAGTCGAGGCCCTGACGACCGGGTCCGACGACGTTCTGGAAGACTATCTTCACGACGTGTCGCAGAGGAGATTGGACCAGCGCTTCGACATAGGCGAGGTCATCGAGGGCTTTCTGCTGCTTCGAGAGGCCGCCCTTCCGCTGGTGTGGGGGGTGTTCGCGCCGGGCGCCGTCGAGGGATATGAAGCCGCCGCACAGCTAGACGGGTGCGTCCGCCGCATGCTCGCGAGATTCTCGCGGCTCTACGCCGCGGCGATGCAGCGGGACGTGGTCGAGCACCATAAGCGCGCCGAGGCGCTGGCCACGGAGAACGCCCGCCTATACGAGGAAGCCAGCCGCCGCCTGGCGGAGAGCGAAGGTCTTCAGCGAGTGGCGGCAGCGCTCCTGGAGAAGCTGGACCTGGGCGAGGTGCTGGACGTCGTCTGCGCTGAAGCACGCCAGCTGACGGAAGCGGGGGGGAGCGCCGTGTTCCTGCGAGAAGAAGGCGAGTGGCTGCGCGTCGCTCGGCGCACAGGGACCGACTGGCCCCGCTACGATCGCCTGCCGATGGGCCGATCCCTCACCGGCACGGTGGTTCAGACCGGCAGGGCTCGCCTGACCAACTCCCCGGCCCTGGAGCCAGAGCGGTTTCGCGGGGAGATAGTGCCTACGGCCCTGCTGGCGGTCCCGCTCCGAGTCAAGGGCGTGGTTATAGGAGCTCTCGACGTAATCAACAAGCTTGGTGGGTTCTCCGGAGAGGACCTCCGGGTGATGGGCCTCTTCGCCGACCAGGCCGCGATCGCAATCGAAAACGCCCGGCTCCGCCGCCGGGTCGAACAGTTGGCGGTGGTTGAGGAGCGCCAACGACTCGCCCGCGAGCTTCACGACTCCGTCACCCAGTCGCTCTACAGCATGAGCCTTTTCGCCGAGGCGGCGGGCGGCTTGGTTGCCTCCGGCAACACCGCCAGGGCCCTCGATCATCTGCAACAGCTGCGGGAGACCGCTCAGGAATCGCTGAGAGAGATGCGGCTGCTCATCTTCGAGCTTCACCCCCCGGCCCTGGAGAAAGAAGGGCTGGCAGCCGCCCTCCAGGCGCGATTGGACTCGGTGGAAGCCCGCGCCGGCGTTCAGTACAAGCTGCTGGTGGAAGGGGACGAGAGGCTGGCCATCTCGGTCGAAGAGGATCTGTATCGGATAGCACTCGAGGCCCTGAACAACGTGCTCAAGCACGCACGTGCGCAGCGGGTGATGGTGTCACTTCGATGTACCAGGCAGGGCACCTGCCTGGAGGTGGTCGACGACGGAATAGGCTTTGACCTCAGTTCCGGCCGGGGCAAGGGACGGCTCGGCATCAGCGGGATGGAGGAGCGCGCTCGCCGGATCGGCGGGGTACTCACGATCAGGAGCAGGCAGGGTGATGGGACTACGGTGAGAATTGAGATGCCAAAGCCCTGCAACGGACTGGAGGGGACCGGCGATGGCGAATAAAGAGCGCATCCGAGTCCTGATTGTCGACGATCACGCCATCGTCCGTAAAGGGATACGCGCCCTGCTTGACATCGAACCCTGGCTGGAGGTGGTGGGAGAGGCGGCGAACGGTCGGGAAGCAACAGCTCTCGCCGCCACCCTCAAACCCAACGTCATTCTGATGGATCTGGTGATGCCGGAGATGGATGGGATCGAGGCTATCCGGTTGATTTCGGCCGACCTGCCGGACGCGCAAATCCTGGTGCTCACGAGCTTCGGCGCCGATGACAAGGTGTTCCCTGCCATCAAGGCCGGCGCCCTGGGCTACCTGCTAAAAGACTCAGGCCCCGAAGAGCTGTTGCAGGCGATTCGCCAGGTCCACCGTGGGGAGTCATCTCTGCACCCAGCCATAGCCCGCAAGGTTCTGCGGGAGCTGACGCATCCCGCCGATCGCACCACGACTCCGGACACCCTCACCGAACGTGAGCTGGAGGTACTCAAGCTCCTGGCTCGCGGCCTCAGCACGCAGGAGATCGCCGAGCGGCTCGTAATTACCGAGGCCACCGCGCGCACCCACGTGTCTAATATCCTCGGCAAGCTCCACGTCTCAAGCCGCACCCAGGCGGCGCTTTACGCCCTCAGGGAAGGCCTCGCGACGCTGGACAACCCCAATGAGGCAGCGGACTAGCAGCTCTGTCGCTCACCATTCGACGCTCTGCCAAACCTTGGGGCTGGCGTTGTCCCCGTGGACGCGAGCGAGCGCAGCGTCACGGGGGCGGCTCTCCGATCGACCGCCAGCGTTGGGGACAACGCCGCCTCCTAAACCAAAGCCAGGATGAAACCCGCGGGGTCTCGGGGACCACGGCGCGCCAGTTCAGTACTACGGGCCAAAGACCCCGCGGGTTTGGTCGCCGCTTTACTTTAGATGCCAGATCACGGAGTAACAGGTCCTACCTCATATGTGGTAGACAGTTCTCGATCACAGTGGACAATGCCCCTCTGGAACCCTTCCCCCGTTTAGAGGAAGTCCGCGCCCTCACGATGCCGCCATCCGTCGCCTGGAGTATCTTAGTACACGGGAAAATCCGCGGCTGGTTATCTCCCAGCCGGCCGGTGTGGAACGGCAGAGTTGCACCCGGGGCCCCGTCACCGTGGACGGAGATGGAAGGTCACGGTCAGCCAAAGGAGGTTTGATCGATATGCAAGAGATAGGAGATCTGGTAGCTGCGTTCGTCCTGCTGCTTGGTGGCGTGGCAGTCGCCCTCGTGGCGGGAGTGCTGGCAGTACTGGCTGGAGAGGCAATCGGAGTGCACCCGGGGATCCCGATGCTACTGGCAACGTTTGGGTTCTTCTTCGTCGTTGTGCTGGGGATTCAACTCTCGGCACGACACGGCGGCGCCCGAGCCTGAGTGGTGCACCATTACCACGTGGCGAATCAGGTCACGAAAGAGGGCTGAGGGTTTTACCCCTCGGCTTTCTTCTCATACACCCTGTGCCATCTGCCCCTGGTCCTCGCCATTGCGATCCGTTAGCCGCGCCACAGCGACATGGCGCTTGTCGTCTGAAACGCCTACTTGGTTGTCACGAGGCTGGGTAACCACAGCGTGATCTCTGGGACGTAGGTCACGAGCATAAGCACGCACAGCATGGCGAGAATAAACAGTATGTTGACGCGCATCACATCGGCGATCGAGAGCTTGGCGATGGCGCAGGTAGTCAGGAGCACGGAGGCCACCGGCGGGGTCTGCTGCCCGATGCCCAGGTTCAGAGTTACGATCAGCCCGAAGTGGATCGGGTCGATCCCTAGGTCGTGCACCAGTGGCCAGACAATAGGTACCACCATCACGATCGCCGCCGCGCTGTGAAGGAACATCCCCACGATCAGGAAGAAGACGTTCAACAACAGCAGGATCAGTATCTGATTATGGGTGATGCCGAGGATGCCCTGGGCTATCTGCTGCGGGATCATCTCGTTGGACAGGAAAGAGCCGAGCAGGGCGGATGCCGCCACGATCACCATCACAGTGGCCGTCTGATGTGCAGAGGTCACCAGGATATCAGGCAAGTCCTTGAGCTCGAACTCGCGGTAGACGACGAGCCCCAACACAAGGGCGACGACAACCGCTGCAGCCGCGGCCTCGGTCGCGGTGAAGACACCGCCGATAATCCCTGCCCAGATCACCAGCGGCACGGCAAAGGTGCCGAGCGCAGCCTTAAAGGTACGCCATATCTCTTTCGGATCGAACTTCTGCTCGATCGGGTAGTGCCTGGTCCGAGCCAGGAAGTAGGTAAGTGCCATCATGGCGCCGCCCGTGAGGATGCCCGGGATAACGCCCGCTATGAACAGCTTGGTGATGGACGCTCCTACGGTCACGCCGTAGATGATCATCGGAATACTGGGTGGAATGATGATCGCGGTGGTGGCGGCCGAGGATAGGACGGAGGCGGCGAAGTTGGCGGGGTATCCCCTGCTCCTCATCGCGGGTATTACTACGGGTCCTATAGCCGCGGCGTCCGCCACTGCGGAGCCAGACATCTCGCCGAAGATCATGCAGGACACAATCGTCACATGGGCGAGACCGCCTCTGATGAAGCCGACGAGAGCGCTGGCGAAGTCCACCAGCCTCCTGGAGATGCCCCCGTAGTTCATCAGTTGACCCGCCAGTATGAAGAGGGGGATGGCGACCATCTCGAACATGTCAGACCCATTGAACATCCTCAACGGGACGAACACGAGATCGGTCTGCCCCTTCATCCATACGGCTACCAGGGTTCCGATGCCCAGGGCGTACCCTATGGGTGAGCCGATCATGATCAGCGCCAGGATCAAGATTGCGAGTATCGCGTAGATGGTTATCATTCCGTCGCCTCCGCGATCTCAGCCTCGCCCCTGGGAGCGAATCGTCTCGGAACGAGCCACCGATACACGAGCACCGCGATCATCAGGAAGGCGGATATTGGCACAACGGAGTAGATGATGCCCATCGGCAGGTCGAAGCTGATCGCCGTCTGATTCATCAGCTGCGTCGACGCCTGGAAACCGTACACCAATAGGACTGCCAGGAACCCGACCAAGAAGACCTCGCTGACTATCTCCAGCACTCGGCGCGTCTTGCGCGGCACAACCATTAAGATCCCGTCGAAGTTGATGTGCTTGCCCCTTTCGAGTGCGGTGATAGAACCCATGAAGGTTATCCATGCCAGCATGTAACCTGAGACCTCGTCGGTCCAAGGTAAGGCGTCCGATAACACATAGCGGAAGAACACCCCAGCGGCGACGATTACGGTCAGAGCTGCAACCAATATGGCCAGCAATTTCTCGATCAACCAGATCAACCGGCTGTAGATGCGATCCAAGTGGTGAACCTCCCTTGCCTCTAGAGTCTAGGAGGCCCACCGCTACTCCCCTATAGCGGTGGGCCTCCATGGGATCTGCGGCGATTACTGTACCGATTGGGTCGACGTCTTCAGCTCGTCGAGTAACTGCTTGCCTGTGGCGCCGTACTTCTTCTCGAAATCGGTTAGAAGTGGAGCGGCCATATCCGCGAACGCCTTGGTGTCGACGTCCGTATTGACCTTCATCCCCTTGCTCTCAACCAGCTTCGCACCGTCCTCGTCCGACTTGGCGCCCCGAGCCCTTGAGTCGTCGCCGACCTCCTTCGCCGTATCCAGGAGGAGCTTCTTGGTTGCATCATCCAGGCCGTTGAACCACTTCGGGCTCGCCACCAGGTAGGTCGGTGTGTAGACGTGGTTGGTCACTGAGAGGTACTTCTGCACCTCGTACAGTTTGTCGCTGGTGATCTGCGCGTAGGGGTTCTCCTGCCCGTCGTACACGCCGGTCTGAAGCGCCGAGAACAGCTCGCCGAAGGAGAGCGGTCCGGGGTTGGCGCCCCACAGCTTGAACATCTTCACGCGCACGTCGTTGGGTGGGACTCGGATCTTAAGCCCTTTGAGATCGGCCGGGGTATGGATGGGGTGCTTGTTGTTGGTCATTACCCGGAAGCCGTTCTCCCAGTAGCCGAGCACGATCATGTTCTTCTTCGCGGCGAGATCGGAGAGGGTCTTGCCCATCGGGCCCTCGACCGCTGCCTTCACCTGGGCCCGGTCCTTGAAGATGGAGGGCAGGTCGAAGATGCTGTACTGCCCCACGATGCTCACCATGTCTGAGGAGGGGATACCCATCTCCAGGGAGCCGAGCTGGACCTGCTGGTCAAGTTCGGTCTGCTTGCCCAGCTGGCTGGAGCCGAAAACCTGGATCTTGATGGCCCCGCCAGATCTGTCCGCGACTTTCTTCGCGAAGTCCTGGGCGTCCAGTTCCATCAGCGATCCGGCCTCACCCACGTGGCCTATGCGAGCGGTCATCGGTTTGTACTTGGTTGTCGACGCGGCAGGGGCCGACGTAGGTGCCGCGGCGGGTGCCTTCGTGGGCGCGGCCGCAGGTGCGGTCGCGGCGGGCGCGGAGCAAGCTGCTAAGAGTACAACCATCGCTAAGGCTGCGATTGCTGGGACGGCAACTGCGCGTTGCGAAATTCCTCTCATCTGCGTCTCCGTTCCATTGTTTCTTTGTGCGGTCCTGAAATCCGGTTGGGACAGTGCCGGACACGTCTTATGGGTGCCCGGGCGCCTGCGCCAAAGCCCTGGGCACCGCATATTTCTGAATCAGGAAAGCGTGCTTGCACCTCCTTTCAACCCGGGGTGGCAAATCCATTAGCTCGCTGGCTACCCGTGCGCCCAGGCGTCGCACGGCAACGGCTCGATTTGGTCCGTGGTGGACCGCCAGAGGAATAGCTGCCCCCAGGTGGCGCGGATTCTGAGGGCGAGTAGCATCAGCAACATAGTTAACCTTTAGACCCTTTCGAGTTCCTGAAATATACCTTGGGATCAGCTTGGGATTTGCTTAGGGCACGTAAGGGGGAAGATGGCGCGGAGTCTCCCAGAGGAGGGTCTCAAGGGCGGAACAATGAAGTGGAGAGGCGTGGCACGCGCGTCGGCTATGTGACGTGCAAATCAACCAAGACGGCTAGCCCTGTCTCCCGACAGAACCTTAGGGGCTGCCTGAGCGCTTCCTTGGGATTGCCTGAGCGAGGATTCGGTCGCTGTGACATAATCATCAAGATAGCGCGTGCGGGCAATTGAGGAGGTTACCTGAATGAGACCTGGGCCAACATTCGAACTTCAACCAATAGGACTCGTGAAGTCATCGGCAACTGAGGCTGTCGACGAGGGCTGGGGAAAGGTAGTCTCTGAGATCCATCTCTTTGAGGAGCTTGCCCCTGGCTTGCTCGGCATCGAACAGTTCTCGCACCTTCTGATTCTCTTCTTCATGCATCAGGCCACCTTTTCAGAGGAGACTGATCTAGTACGGCGTCAGCGAGGTCGCGCCGACATGCCGTTGACAGGCATCTTCGCGCAGCGGGCCAAGCACAGGCCGATCCCTATCGGGGTGACAGCCGTGCGGCTATTAGTGTCTAACGGATCAAGTTGATCGCAACATGCGCACAAGTTCTCGTCTAGGCTGGCAGGGCCGCTGCCAGGGAGGGAATGACCACCAGATGGCG
>JAJYKO010000196.1 GCA_021788565.1 Chloroflexota bacterium | reverse complement strand
GGCCGCCAGCGACTCCACCCTGCCCCCGCACTGTGCCTGCTCCAGCTCCGTGTACACGCGGTCCAGGAATCTCTGCCCATGCCTGTCCAGTGCCGATTGGATTCTCTCTATCTCGATGATGTCCACGCCTGCTTCCAGCAAAACCGTCTCCAACTACTACGTAGTTCCGTACCAGATTATAGCATGGCACATTCCACTGCTATATAATCCCTCCCCATGAGAGAGATCACCTTCCTGGAGAAGCTGGCGGAGAACCTCATCGAGGGAGGCTTCGCGAAGGTCCTGAAACCCAGGCTCGAGCCCGTTCAGATAGGGAAGGCCCTGGCAAAGGAGATGAGCGGGTCGCAAATGGTCGGACCGGAGGGGCCGCTGGTTGCGAACCACTACTCCGTCTTCTTACACCCCACCGACCTCGACACCTTTTCACGGTTCCAGGCCAACCTGGAGCGGGAACTGGCCAGCTATCTCACCGGATATGCCGCCAGGCTGGGACTGAAACCTATCGGCACCGTCTCTGTCCACCTGGAGGAGTCAGCGGACGTGCGGCCGGGTCGTGTGAGGGCCTCCGCCACCATGGTGGATACGGCCCAGCCGGCCGCCGCACCCGCGCCCCCGATCGAGAGCACCATGGAGATGCCGGTCGTCGCGGTGCCCGCTCCGCCCACTGCACCGCCGCCTGTGACGGCCCCGGAACTGCCGCTCGCTCTGCTCATCGGCGCGTCGGGGGAGGAGATACCACTCGTGCGAGCCAGCACTGCCTTTGGCAGGGCTGTCGACAACGACGTGGTGCTGGACGACAGGAGCGTCTCTCGCTACCACGCCCAGATCAATTGGGACATGGACCGCTACTTACTTGAGGACCTCGACAGCACGAACGGCACCTTCGCCTCCGGCAACAGGGTCCACCGTCACTCCCTCGTCGAAGGAGAGGACATCTCATTTGGGGGCGTCCATTTCACCTTCAGGTTGGTCGGTAGGTAACAGGTGAACGCAACTGGCCTGACTTCAGAGACCGTGATCCTGGTGATTCGCTTTGCCCTTGTGGCGGTCCTCTACCTGTTCCTATGGCAGGTGATCGCCGTTATCTGGCGGGACCTCCGCCGACCCACGCTGAGTGCGGCCGATGCGCCCCATCCGATGGGCCGTCTCGTGGTCGTCAGCGGCGGCGCAACCTCGTACCGGTCGGGTCACGCCTTCCCCATCCTCGGCACCGCTACCATCGGACGAGGACCGGACAACGCCGTCGTTCTGGGCGACGGCTTCGTCTCCACCAATCACGCGGTGATCGCCTTTCGAGATGGCGCCTGGTGGCTGAGGGACCTGGAAGCGCGGAACGGGACCTGGGTGAACGCCGAGAAGGTGGACGGCGAGACGCGAATCCAGCCCGGCGACATCCTGACCATCGGCCAGGTCAAGCTCAAGCTAGCTAATGACTAACAGCTTTAAATTCCGCTGGACGGAGCTTTCGCTCCTAATTCTGCCCGCTGTATTCCTCATGCTCGGGATGGCGGCACTCACCCTGAGCCGCTCCGACCTGCTCACCAACGGCCAGGTGCTGGCCGCTGCCGCTGTTCTGAGTATGTTCATGATCGCCCATCTCGTCCTCATGTGGCGGCTGCCAGATGCGGATCAACTGCTCCTGCCCATCGTGGCCATGCTAACCCTGCTGGGGCTGGTCATGTCCACCCGACTCTCGGCGTTGGTGCCGGGGCTCATGACGCGCCAGTCGATGTGGATCTCCCTCGGGCTCCTACTGCTGATCGCCGTGGTGGTCCTCATACCTGACGTATCCATGCTCCAGTCCTACAAGTACACGGCTGCTGTTCTTGGGTTTCTGCTGGTGGCAGCCACATTCTTGCTGGGAATCGACACGAACGACAGCGGCGCCAGGTGGTGGATCGGCATAGGCGGCTACCACTTCCAGCCCTCGGAGATCCTCAAGGTACTGCTGGTCATCTTTCTCGCGGGTTATCTGGAGGACAAGCGAGAGCTCCTGACCTGGAGTTCCACTCGCATCGGCTGGCTTCGGCTGCCACCTCTGCCCTATCTTGGGCCGCTCGCCGTGATGTGGGCCGTCTCCATGATCCTGCTGATCGGGCAGAAGGACCTGGGCGCGGCGCTCCTGTTCTACTCCATATTCCTGGCCATGCTCTATGTCGCGAGCTCGCGCGGCGCCTACGTATGGGGAGGCCTCGTCGCCTTCGTCATCGGCGCATTCCTATGCTACCTGGCGTTTGCGCACGTCCGGCTCCGGGTCGAGGTGTGGCTCAACCCCTGGGTCCATGCCAGGGACGAGGCCTACCAGGTAGTGCAGGGCCTGGTGGCCCTAGCATCAGGTGGAATCATCGGCCGCGGGCTCGGGTACGGCTATCCGGGCTTCGTCCCCGCGATTCAGACCGACTACATAATCGCGGCGATCGGAGAGGAGCTTGGCCTGGTGGGCACACTCGCGGTGGTCGCGCTCTTCCTGCTGCTCATGTACAGAGGGTTCCGAATCGCGATGGACACACGGCGCGGCTTCTCCGTGCTCCTGGCCATGGGGCTCACCACGGTCCTCGGAATCCAGGCGATCGTCATCCTGGCAGGCACCATTAAGCTCACGCCGCTCACCGGCATTACGCTACCTTTCGTCTCCTACGGGGGAAGCTCCATCGTGACCAACTTCATTATCGTAGGTCTTCTCTTGCGCGTGTCCGCCGAAAGTCGCGAGCACCGTGGAAAGTAGCATCCGAAGGCTCGCAACTGTTCTGATGGCATGCTTCGTCGTCATCGCCCTGGGCCTGGCCTACTGGCAGGTGATACGCGCCCAGGAGTTGGTATACAGCGACTACAACCCCAGGCTTGCGAAGGAGGATGCCCAGATCGTACGCGGCAGCATCCTTGACAGCAGCGGCCGGAAGCTGGTGTACAGCGAGAGCACGCCGAATGGGATTGTGCGCCATTACACGGACCCCACCACCGCTCAGGTCACCGGTTACTACAGCGCTCGGTACGGTACCGCGGGGTTGGAGAACACCTTCGACCGGTATCTGCGAGGTGACGTTCAGGCCAACGCTCTCGACGCGGCGACCTCGGATCTACTGCACCGGCCACGCGTCGGGGACAATCTGACGACCACGCTGGACAGCAAGGTTCAAGCGGCAGCCGTTAAGGCTATGGGGTCGAACAAGGGAGCGGCGGTTGCCATCGATCCGCGCACTGGCGCTGTCCGCGCCATGGTCTCGATCCCATATTACGATCCCAACAGGCTGGACCAGGATTGGAAGACCTTGGACAGCGATCCAAACACACCGCTGATCAACCGGGCGACTCAGGGACTCTTCGTGCCCGGCTCGATATTCAAGATAGTCACGGCCACGGCGGCCATCGACCTGGGGCTGGTAGATCTGAACAAGCACTACACCTGCACCAAGGACCTGGTGGTGGACGGCTTCCGAATAGCCAACAAGAACCACCCCGGCATAAGCAACGTGACGTTCGTGGACGACTTCGCCTTCTCTTGCAACGTGCAGTTCGCCAAGACAGCGCTCACCCTGGGCTCGCCGTCCATCGTCCTGGGCGACAATATACCGAACCCAGCCCCCTGGGACGTGAGTATCGACAAGAGCAGGCAGCGCTTCCTGGAGTACGCGCGTCGATTCGGGTTCGACAGACCCCTCCCCTTCGACATCCCCACGTCTATCAGCACTATCGGCAACCAGAATCTTTCCGCCGTGGATCTGGCCAACTCGGGCTTCGGACAGGCCAGGATTCAGGTCACCCCTCTGCAGATGGCGCTGGGCGCAGCGACAATAGCGAACGGCGGGGCCATGCCGGCTCCTTACCTGGTGCAGGAGATTCGCGATCCCAGCGGGGCTCTTCTGATGCAGCATACGCCAAAGACGATACGGCAGGTGATGACGCCGGAGACGGCAAAGTCCATGAATCGGCTGATGATGGCCAGCGTCCGGGAAGGATACGCCAGGCCCGCCCAGATCCCTGGAGTAGAGGTGGGAGGCAAGACCGGCAGCGCTGAGGTCGGCGGAGGCAAGACGGAGCACTCCTGGTTCATCGGCTACGCTCCGGCCAACAATCCCGTCATCGCGGTTGCCGTGGTCATGGAGAACAAGGGGCCTGGCGACGAATTCGCTACTCCCGCGGGCCGACAGATCATGGAGGCAGCGTTGGGCCGCTGAAGGCGACGGATTTGGCACCGAACTTGCTGGTCTTCACGGTTGACGTTCCTGAAGTTCGTGCGCAGTCGGAGGTATAGCATGCAACCAGATGACGTGTACGGCTCGTACCCCGCGGGAGAGGAGATTTCGTCAAGCCGGGCCGGAACCGTGGCGGGGGAGATACCGTTCGGCGACTACATTTCCAATGTCGGAGATACCGTGTCGAGCGGGGCAGGTCGGGCGATCGAGTTCATCGGCGAGAGGCCGTTGCTGGTCGGGTCGATAGTCGCGACCATAGCCGGCGCCTTCATCGGCAACCGGATTGCTCAGATGCTCACGGCGCGGCGGAGGAAGACCACCTACGACAGAGCGATGGAGACCGCGGGCATCATCACGGCGATGATCGGCAGCCTGATCTCGCGCGAGTCCACTCGCAACGCGATGAACCGGCTGGCGACCGCAGGAAAGAACATCTCTGGTCCTGTCCAGGGAATGCGGGCCTCCTCAAAAAGAGGGCTCCTCACGCCGGATATGAAGGCTGAGCGCCCGAACGCGATCCGGCAGATCGGTTACGGTCTCAGCTTCGTTCCTGTCTCGCTCGCCATGATCCGGAACCCAATGGTTCGCGACATCGGAGCCCGGTTCCTGGCACGCCGAATTCGCAGGAAGTAATCTCTGGGACCTGCGTTGCGGCGAGTCGCGGTCTTGTTTGACGTCTCGGCCGTGAACGACCGTGTTAAGATACGGAAGTTAACTCGGCCATTCAGGGCCGAGGCCGTCGCAAGCCGACGCGTCGTAAGCCTGCTAGCCAGGTGATCCAGCCAGATGCTACAATACGGCCTGGTCCGGCGACTTTGCCGGAGCCAACCGGCCAAGACCCCACCGGTTCGGCCGTTCACCCTTTCCATTGAGCCCCGGCCGCAGCCGGCTCACTAGCAGGGATAGCAACGGTGCACAGCTTCGTCGCCATCGACCTGGAGCTGACGCCTTCTTCCGGTGACCAACAGAGGATCATAGAGATCGCCGCCACCAGGTTCCGTGGCGGCGTACTTGAAGCCTCCTTCTCCAGCCTGGTGAATCCGGGCTGCAACCTGGACCCCAGGGTGAGAGCCCTCACCGGCATTCGGCAGACCGATCTCGACACGGCTCCATCTATAGACGTCGCCCTCTTCCAGTTCGTTTCTTTCGTGGGCGACGACCTGCTGGTTGGCCAGAGCATCAACTTCGACCTGGAGAGTCTGTCCAGGTCGGGAGTGGACCTGGACAATCCCACCTACGACACCTTCGAGATGGCTTCCATACTGTTGCCAGGTCTGCCTTCCTACGACCTGGCCACCATCGGCCGGGCTCTTGGCGTGGAGCCGGAGCGGGAACACCGCGCGCTGGGAGATGCGCTGGTAACGGGAAGAGTCTTTGTCGCGCTGGTGGAGCGTGCCAGGCAGCTCGGCCTCAAACTGCTCACCCAGATCAACGCGCTGGCTGCGCAGCTTCAAGACTGGCCGCTCTCCCTGCTTTTCGCCGACCTGCTCCGAGAGCAGCTGCGGACCCATTTCACCAGCGTTACTCAGCCGAGTGCGCCTGACGGTCACGGAATCAACGCTTCAGCGAGTGGCGCCCTGGGGCGGCAGACTGAGGTCTCGATTCCAGGAAGCCGAAGTCCCTACAGTCCACCGCCAGCTACGACCCCCGACGACCTGATGTCGCCGATCCTTTCCTCACGCACTGGTGCATCCGACGGAGCGGCGATACACCCGGTACCGAACCCCGCTCCAGTCGACGCAGCCGAACTCGCGGCGCTATTGCGTCCGGGAGGTGTCGTCGCAGCCGGCCTGCCGGGTTTCGAAGATCGGCCCGAGCAGCTGCGCATGATGGAAGCGGTGATCGAGGCGTTCAACGATAGTAAACACCTGCTGGTGGAAGCGGGAACCGGTACGGGCAAGTCCCTCGCCTACCTGCTACCCTCGATCTACTACGCCGTTCGCAACGGTTGCCACGTCGTGATATCCACCAACACCCTGAATCTCCAGGACCAGCTCTACCTCAAGGACCTTCCGACCCTGCTGGGCTGTCTTCCAGTGCCATTCAAGGCCGCGCTGCTTAAAGGGCGAGCGAACTACGTCTGCCTACGCCGCTGGGAGGTGCTCTCAAGGTCGCCAAATTTGGGGCCGGAAGAGGTCCTCTTGCTCATCAAGACGCTGGTCTGGTTGTCCATGACGGAGACGGGCGACAAGGCGGAGCTCAACCTGTCCCCTTCGGATACCGCCGTCTGGCCACGCATCTCTGCCCAGTCGGAGTCATGCGCCCTGGCCAGGTGCCACCAGTTCAGGAAGGGCAACTGCTTCGTGCTGCGTGCCCGCAAGCACGCCGAGAACGCCCACGTCGTTGTGGTTAACCACGCGCTGCTGCTGTCGGATCTCGCAACCTCAGGCGGCGTGCTGCCTGAGTACGCGCACGTCGTCGTGGATGAGGCTCATCATCTGGAGGAAGAAGCCACAGAGCAGCTCGGCTTCAATTTCGGATGGGGCGACCTTCAGTCCTTCTTGTCGAGTCTGAACCAGGTCACGCCGGGCCGCAGGCGGATGGGTTTTCTGCCGGAGCTTGCGGAGACTCTGGCTGTGCGCCGACTGCACGCGGATACCCTGCAGGCCTTCCGGACGGAGGTCTCGGCCGGCGGCAGCACCGTGGAGACCGCTCTGGAAGAAGGAAGAGCGTTCTTCGACTCGGTGAGCTGTTTCCTGCATGAGCACACCGAGGATCGGTATCGCTCCGGCTCCCGGCTAAGGATCACGGGATCGGTCCGCACGCAGCCCGGCTGGTCCGAGGTGGAGGTGCGCTGGACGGAGTTATCCCACGGACTACGCTCGCTGGAGCGGCATCTGCGCAGACTGGAGACCGAGCTGCAGGGTCTGGAAGATGGACAGCTTCCCGATAGGGACGGCGTCCTGGCGGAGATTGCCGGCTTCAGGAGCTATCTCGACAAAGTGGCAGCTCAGGCCGAGGAGATGGTTTGCTCCCCCGGTCCTAATGGCATCTACTGGATCAAAGGAGGGTCCACGCTGGAAGAGCTGGACCTCTGCTCGGCTCCGCTCCACGTCGGAGATGCGCTCAACAATGCGCTGTTCTCCTGCAAGAACTCCGTGGTACTGACGTCCGCCACCATGACCGCCGAGGGGTGTTTCGAGTACATCAAGGAGCGGCTCAGTCTCGAGGGCGCCTCCGAGCTGATGCTCGGCTCGCCTTTCGACTACCAGCGCTCCACCATGCTGTACGTCGTGCAGGACATCCCCGAACCGGCTCGCCCCGCATACCAACGAGCGGTGGAGTCCGCGGTGACGGATCTTGTCTCCGCCATGGGTGGCCGTACCCTGGTGCTGTTCACGTCTCACGCTCAGCTGCGCCTGACCAACAGTGCTATCCGTCCCCGGCTGGAGGAAGCCGGAATCCTCGTGCTCGCGCACGGTATCGACGGCTCGCGCCGGCGGTTGCTCCAGGCATTCAAGCGCGCGCCCCGGGCGGTGCTATTGGGAACGAGCAGCTTCTGGGAAGGAATAGACGTGGTCGGGGACGCCTTGAGCTGCGTGGTCATCGTCAAGCTACCGTTCGCGGTTCCGTCGGACCCCGTCTTCGCTGCACGGAGCGAGTCCTTCGACGAGCCGTTCCGGCAGTACTCGATTCCTCAGACCATCCTCAAGTTCAAGCAGGGGTTCGGCCGGCTCATCCGCAGCGACTCCGACCGGGGGGTCGTAGCCATCCTCGACAGCCGGCTGCGGAGCAAGTTCTACGGCCCGTCATTCATCCACTCGCTGCCGCCGTGCACCGTCCGGGTGGGGCCAGCCGCGCACCTCGTCGAGGCCGCCACCAGGTGGGTGGAGCCCATCGTAACCCCGTAGCGCTCATCCGACAGAGAGGGGCAGGCTCTACGGCCTGCCCCCTCGCGTACCGAACACTAACCGTTCCTGATCGCTCCTAGTCCGGATCGAGCTCGTCGACCTCCACGGGCCGCCTCTGCCAGCCCTTCCGGGCTACTCGCCACCGGCTCACCGACTCGACAGTTTGATCCAGATACTCGGTGTTGCGGCCGTCTTCCCGCAGGTCATCCACATACACCGCCTCTCCGTCGTCGGTCACCAGGTAGGGTTGATCCACGTCAACGTCAATGTACAGCTTCATCGTTCACCTCCATACTGGATCTCCCGATGATCTGCCCGACGCAAACTCGTGGGCGGAAGCGCCTT
>JAJYKO010000195.1 GCA_021788565.1 Chloroflexota bacterium | reverse complement strand
CCTTGATGCCGCTGCGGAAGGGCCACCTGGCCCTGCTCATCGCCGCCGGAATGCTCAACAACGTCGTCCTCAGCCAGAACGGGGAGCGGCTGCTGGTCAAGGGCCGCACCCACAAGGAGCTGGTGCCTGTCGAGAGCGCCGACGAGGACACCGAGGTTCAGCGAGAGGTAATTCGGACCTCCGTGGTCGTTCTCGACCTGGACACCGGCGCCATTCAGGTTGTCGGCCAGGGAGAGGGCGGAAGCGCGGCCGAGGAGAAGCGGGCCGCATGAACCTGGCCGAACTGATCGACCGCTACAACAACGCCATCACCCGGGCGGTGGTCCGCTCCTACCCGCCCATCTACGACGCCGAGGCGCGCCGGACCTGCGGCTTCGATCTCCGGCGGCTCCTTCGCCGTCCCCTGGGTGCCCAGGGCGATGCCATTCGCGCCATTGCCTTGTCCCTCCAACGGGGAGCCGGGACCAACGTGGTCGGGGAGATGGGGGTGGGCAAATCCATGCTGGCCGTCGCCGCCGCCTACCTCGCCGGCTTCCACCGGGTGCTGATCCTCTGCCCGCCTCATCTGGTCAAGAAGTGGCGGCGCGAGGTGCTGGCTACTGTCCCCGGCGCCCGGGTCGCCATCGTCCGGACCCTCGGCGACCTGGAGAGAGCCAGGTCGCTGGGAGGGGCGATCCAGTTCGTCGTCTGCTCCCGCGAGCAGGCGAAGCTGGGCTACCGCTGGGTACCCGCGGCCGTAGAACGACTCGTCCGCGACGAGGTGGGAGGCGTCGCTCGCGACGAGAGGGGCGAGATCCTTCGCCAACTCTGCTGCCCGAGCTGCTTCCAACCGATTGCCGACGACGAGGGTGTGCCTCTCGGCCAGACCGACCTTCGGGCCAAGAAGCGGCGCTGCCAGTCCTGTGGCGGGGCGCTCTGGCAGGCGGACCGTACCGGCCCCCGCCGATTCCCCCTGGCCGATTACGCGCGTCGCCGCCTGGCGGGCTACTTCGATCTCCTCGTCACCGATGAAGTGCATGAGTACAAGGCCCGGGGGTCCGCCCAGGGGTTGGCGGCCGCCGGGCTCGCCGAGGCCTGCCGCAAGACCCTCACCCTCACCGGCACCGTCTTCGGCGGCTACAGCTCGACGCTGTTCTACCTGCTGTGGCGCTTCTCCCCCACGGTCCGCTCGGAGTTCGGCTATCGGGACGAGGCGAAATGGGTCAGCCGCTATGGTATCGTCGAGCGGATCACCAAGAAGGACCCGGATGCATACTCCGACGACGGCCGCCACTCCAAGCGTCGGAGCTACCTGACCCGCACCGTCGAAAAGCCGGGCGTCTCTCCGGCGATCCTGTTCCACCTGATCGGTAACACCGTTTTCCTCCGTCTGGCCGACGTCGCGAGAGACCTGCCCCCCTACACCGAGCGGGTCGCCCTCTTCTCACTGGATAAGGGAGAGAGCCCGGACGTGCCCTCCCAGGCGAGCAGCTACCACCGGCTTGCCCAGGAGCTCTGGCGAGCCGTGGCGGAGGCGCTCCAGGAGGGCTCCAAGCGGCTGCTCGCTACCTACCTTCAGGCGTTGCTTTCCTACCCCGACGCCTGCACTCGGGGCGAAACGGTGCTGGATCCGGAGACAGAGATCGTCCTCGCTCACGCGCCAGCCTTGCCCGAGGACCGACTCTATCCCAAGGAGCGAGCGCTGGTGGAACTGGTACGCCGCCAAAAGGAGCGGGGACGACGGGTGCTGGTCTACATCACCCACACGGAGAAGCGAGATATCAGCCCTCGGCTGCGCGCCCTTCTGGAGAGGGAGGGGTTTCGAGTGGCGGTGCTCAAGGCCAGCACCGTGGCTGCCGATCGGCGAGAGGAATGGGTTGCGGCTCGAGTTCGGGAGGGCACTGACGTTCTGATCTGCCACCCCCGCTTGGTGCAGACCGGCCTCGACCTGGTGGACTGGCCTTCCATTGTCTGGTACGAGACCGAGTACAGCGTGTACGTTATGCGCCAGGCCAGCCGTCGCTCCTGGCGGATTGGTCAGCGCCAGCCGGTGGAGGTCACGTTCTTCGTCTACGAGGGGACCCTCCAGGCCGAGGCGCTGGCGCTGGTGGCCGCCAAGATGCGCTCCGCTCTGATGGTCGAGGGCGAGCTCCCCGAGGATGGGCTGCCGGCTCTGGAAGGCGACGGCCAGGACGTCTTTCTCGCCCTCGCCCGCCGCCTGACTAACCAAGCTTCGGGTGACGGGCAATCGCTGGAGGCGCTCTTCGCCCAGAGCCGTTCTGCTGAGGTGGAGGCCGAAGACCTTCTGGCAGGAGACGGCTGGCAGCCCGAGCCCGAGCGTGTGGACCACCCGCTGCCGGCGGAAGAGGCTCCTCTCGTTGGGGCCGACCTGTGGACGCAGGTTCTCTCCAGCGAGTCTGAAACCCAAGGCTGTCCGACTCAGGATCCAGCCCCCATTAAACACGCCCGCGTTGTGAGTTTGGATGAACTCGCGGTACTGGTTCACCGGCCGAAGCCGAGGCGCAAACCGGTTCCGGAAGGGCAGCTCGCGCTGTTCAGCGCGTTGGAAAGGTGACTCCTTCCATCAACGAGGGCCAGTTCATCATCGAGGCAGATCGTTTCCTGCCTGTATGAGCCGGCCCTTTTTGTTGTCCGGTGACATTGCACCCTTCGAGGTCATGGCTTGGAGGCGGACCAGTGAGGCCCTGGCCTGTCATTCCTGGCCTTCTGATCTCACCTCGAAGGCCACGCGCAGGCCGCTGGAACTAACTGCCTGGGTTGCGACGAACCGCAAACCTCTTTCACGCCAGAGTCGCGGGCCGTGGAGACTGTCTTCGGGGGCGTTGGGAATACCCCTCAGCCCCGCGCCGAGAATCGAGATCAGTTCCAAGCAGGCACTGCTGGCCAGGTCGTTAATATCCGGCACTGGGAAGTATTGCCCCAGGTCCGGGTCTGCAGCGAGTAACGGCTGCTCATCGAGGTAGTCAGGGATGTTCGTCAGGTATTCGAAGTGTGCCCAGTGGAAGAGGCTGTCGTCGATGGCATCGAGACCGACAATCGCCGCGTGGCGCGACTGGAACACGCTGATGATGCTTTCAGGCGTGAGCGGCATCTGAGCTGGGCCACGCCATTCCCCCGTGGCTCGTGGATCGACGACCCCAGCGATGAGGGGAAGCAAGTCGTGTGGATCGAACTTGCCGCTGTAGAGCGTCTGCGCCACCGCATCCCGAAGAGCTCGACGGGATCGGGTGCCCGCCGCCGGATGGGCGATAACCTTGATCATCTTGCTCGCGACGGCTCGCGCCTGGCTCCACGATGCGCCTCTTGCCCCCTTGCACCATGTGTGCAACGCGCGACGGGCCTGTCGGAGCGGAACGGCACGATCTCCGAACCACAACCAGCCCCAGACGGGGACATTGCAGAGATTGCCCACTCGCACACCCTCCCGGCGCTTGGCCAGAAGGGCCAGGAACAGTTGACGCTGCTCATCCGGCCAGCGTGCAACAATGCCTTTTCCACGCCCCAGTCCGTGTCGATCGGGACGATCCAAGAGGCCAAGCTCCACCCAGTCATGGACGAGCCGCTCCGAGACCTTGTGACCTTGCTGTTCAGCTGCGGTCAGCAGGTCGGTCTTCGTGTGCATCAGTACTCCCGACCCAAGTCGCATTCTGGAGGCGCCTCGTTACATCTTACACCAAAGTAGCCCCGTCCCCTCCCGTCTGAAGCCTGGAAATACGGCCGGAGACGAATAGAATGTGGGTACTGGCGACGTGTACATCCACAGTGTCAGAACAAATTACACGAAGGGAGGTGACAGACATGAAGCGTACAGATTGGAGTGCCTTGGGCAACTTGCTCAACATGGCGACTGCGTGGGCCAGATTCAAGGCGGCTCCACCTGGGACTCGTGCGTCTGAGCGTGCTCTCGGCGCTGCGCTGAAGAGCAGCGTCAAAGTATACAAGGCACGAACCACCAAGCCGAAGCGTACCAGGCGATAGCATGCCCCGCCGAAAACGCTACCCGCCCGATCGGGACTCGCTCCCGACGGGCGGCCGGTCGCCTCGTTCTGCTTATCGCCGATCAGATGAAGAGGTCGCGCCAGCCGTCAGCGGCCACGGAGCGAGAGAACCTGTTATACTCTGCCTCACCAACCACATTGTTCACCCCGGGACATCCTTCTCAGTCCATGGATAATGGCAACAACAGAACAACGCGGTATGGAGATCCTTCATGGTAGGGACGAAGAAGGAAAGAACAGCGGCAGAGAGCAGCGAGGCACCCTCAATTTCCTGGCTGCTGGGAAGCTCGGAGCCGGTTGAGGGCGACCACGCCGGCAATTGGCCGGCCGTCGAGAACTACCTCCGCGAGCTGTTCGAGATCCACTCCTCTCGGGCCGGCCGTCCTGAGACTTCCTACTACGGCCCCCTGGAAACCCTCCTGAACGAGATAGGCAAGACTCTCAAGCCGAGGGTCCGATGCGTCATGGCGCTCAAGAACCAGGGAGCCGGATTCCCCGACGGCGGATTGTTCACCGCGGACCAGCTTTGCCGGGCGGCCGACGATATTCCCCTTCTCGACCATATTCCGGCCTCCGGGGTGATCGAGGCCGAGGGCACCGGGGCCGACGCCCTCGAGGAAGCCGACAGCGAGCAAGTCCGCCGGTACTGGGAGCGATACCGCCTAGTCCTCGTCACGACTTTCCGAGACTTCGTGCTGGTGGGGGAGGACGCCGAGGGCAACCGGACCAAGCTGGAGAGCTATCAGCTCGCCGACAGCGAGCCCGACTTCTGGGCCGCCGCGGCTCATCCCAGGACGACGGCGCGGGAGCATGGAGAAAGGCTCACCGAATACCTGAGGCGGGTGCTGCTCTACCGGGCCCGCATCCAGGCGCCGGAGGACGTGGCGAGGATCCTCGCCTCCTATGCCCGAGACGCCAGGGTGCGAGTCGCGGGCGGACCTGCCGGCCCTGGCCGCCGTCCGCACGGCGCTGGAAGAGGCGCTGGGCATCCGCTTCGAGGGCCACAAGGGCGACCACTTCTTCCGTTCTACCCTGGTGCAGACCCTCTTCTACGGCATCTTCTCCGCGTGGGTCCTGTGGAGCAAGCAACGCCGTCAGCGGAGGAGCGCGGGGCGCTTTGCCTGGCGTGAGTCAGCCTGGTGGCTCAACGTCCCCATGATCCGAGCCCTCTTCGAGGAGGTGGCCACCCCCGCCAAACTGGGTCCCCTGGGGCTGGTGGAGGTCCTCGACTGGACCGGCGCCGCTCTCGACAGGGTGGACCTGGACGCCTTCTTCTCCCGCTTCGACGAGGGCAAGGCTGTCCAGTACTTCTACGAGCCCTTCATCTAGGCCTTCGATCCGGAGCTGCGCAAGGAGCTGGGGGTATGGTACACGCCGCCTGAGGTGGTGCGGTACATGGTCGCCCGGGTCGATACCGTCCTGCGGGAGGAGCTGGGCATTCCCGACGGACTGGCAGATCCTCGGGTCAACGTGCTGGACCCCTGCTGCGGGACCGGTGCGTATCTGGTGGAGGTGTTGCGTCACATCGCCGCAACCCTCCAGGCGAAGGGGGAGGAGGCTCTCCTGGGCCACGACCTGAAACGTGCCTCCCTGAATAGAGTCTTCGGCTTCGAGATCCTCCCGGCACCGTTCGTCGTGGCGCATATGCAGCTCGGTCTGCTGCTCCAGCAGTACGGCGCGCCTCTATCCGCCAGCGGCCGGGAAAGGGCCGGCGTGTACCTCACCAACGCCCTCACCGGCTGGGAACCGCCGGACCCTGGCAAAGAGCGAGTGGTCCAACTCCAACTGGCGGGCATGCCGGAGCTGAAAGAGGAGCGAGACGCCGCCCGGAAGGTCAAGCGCGACGTGCCGATCTTGGTGGTTCTGGGAAACCCACCATACAATGGCTTCGCTGGCGTGAGCCCGGCCGAGGAACAGGGTCTGCTTGAACCGTACAAGCAGGGGCTGAAGGATTGGGGCATTACCAAGAACTACCTCGACGATTTGTACGTGCGCTTCTTCCGATTGGCAGAGAGGCGCATCGCCGAACAGACAGGACAAGGGATCGTTTGCTACATATCCAACTTCTCCTACCTGTCCGAGCCATCTTTCGCCGTGATGCGTGAGCGCTTTCTTAGTCAGTTCGACCGACTTTGGTTCGACTGCCTGAATGGAGACAGCCGTTGGACGGGCAAGCTCACTCCCGACGGCAAACGAGATCCCAGCATTTTCTCCACGGAATACAACCCCCAAGGCATTCAGGTCGGAACGGTCATTGGCCTGATGGTCCGCGGCGACAGACATGTAAGAGAGCGGGATGTGCGATTTCGGGATCTCTGGGGTAGTAACAAGTGGTCGGACCTGCTTGCCAGCCTCGGCGCCTCTGATTTCGATGGCCAGTATCGGGAGGTGACTCCCACCAGAATAAACAGATTCTCCTTTCGGCCTTCAATCGTCGCCTCCAAGTACGCCTCTTGGCCCACCTTGCAGGACCTCAGTTACAGGCGACCAATGCTTGGCCTGAACGACAACCGAGGCCAAGCCCTGCATGATTTGTCCAGAGACGTCATCACACAGCGGATGTGCGCCTACTATGACCCAGGAGTGTCGTTCGATCAGATAAGTAGGCTGCATCCTGGGCTCACGACTGATGCTGCTGCTTTCGATGCAAAGGCAACCAGAGACAGACTCCAACAGGAATCGCACTTCCACGAGGAGAACGTCCACCGCTTCGGATTCAAGCCCTATGACCTGCGTTGGGCTTACATAGAGCGGACTACGAACCTGTGGAATCGAGTGCGGCCAGAACTGCTGGATCAGATATCAACAAACAGCGAGTACCTCATTGCCAGGTGCCACGCTCCGCGCGCCAAAGACGGCGCTGCCATTTACTACAGCAGGCACCTTGCCGATCAGCACATCCTGCACAAGGATGCTTATTTCATTCCTTTCCATCTCCGATTTGCACCAAGCGAGGGGCGTAGTGCCATCCCAAGGCAGCTCGCATTCATCGCAGACAAAACGACGGATCATCAAGGTATCAAGGCTAACTTGTCACAGGAGGCCCGCTCATATCTGGCCAATCTGGGGTTTTCCGATGACGATATTGACGGGCAAGTTGGCTCTCACATTTGGCTGCATGCTCTCGCTGTAGGCTGTTCTCCGCGCTATCTAGATGAAAACTCCTCAGGTATCCAGTCAGACTGGCCTCGCATCCCCCTTCCCGCCTCTAGGGAAGGGCTGGCGGCCTCGGCCGAACTGGGCAGGCAGGTGGCAGCCCTCCTGGATCCCGAGACGGCGGTGCAGGGCACGACGGCTGGTGCCCTCACCTCGGAGATGAGGACCATCGCTGTGATCTCGCGAGTCGGAGGCGGCGCCCTGGACGCTGCGGCTGGCGACCTGGACATCACCGCTGGCTGAGGCCACCATGGCAAGGATGGTATCACCATGCCGGGCCAGGGGCGGATCGCAACCCGGAGCTACACCGCCACCGAGTTGACCGCCCTGCACGAGACGCCCGATCGCATGCGTCTCTCCACGGATCAGATCCTCCAGATCCTGGGTGATGAAACCTGCGACGTGTATCTGAACCCGGTCGCCTACTGGCACAACGTTCCCGCGAATGTGTGGAACTACACCATCGGCGGCTACCAGGTAATCAAGAAGTGGCTGAGTTACCGTGAGAAAGACCTGCTCGGAAGAGAGCTCTCTCCGGAGGAGGCGCGCGAGGTGCGGGACATGGTGCGGCGCATCACGGCTCTGTTGCTGATGGGCCCAAGATTGGACGCCAATTACCTCGCGGCCAAGGAGTCCGCCTACGATTGGCCTCTGAAACCCACCACGGCCTGACTCTCGTGCTGGAGCTTGTCCGTGCAGTCGGACTCGCTATCGATGCCGACGCATGTCAGGCCAAAGCGCCTTGGCAAACGCGCGAACGCGGGCTACGAACTGGTCAGCAAATGAAGGGCTGAAACTCTGGTGAGGGAGACTGCCCGTGTTTCGATCAAGGTAGAGGGAGTCATTGCGAGTGCTCTGCACGTATCGCTGCAATCTGGCGTGAACGCTGTAGTAGGGCTTAGTGTCATCCGCCAGCTTATTGAACATGGCGATCCGAGCCTGGTGAGCGCTGGGCTCGACGACATTGCCGCCTCGGCACGTGTACTCCACCCCTCTGGCCGACGAGGTGCCCGGAAGGGCACGAGGGACGGGTCTACTTCTGGGGTCGCCGGTCATGGACTGGCGCGCCCTATCGTCGCCAGCGCATGAAATGCTTGCCGGCAGACGGCAGCAAGCCGCACACGTTCTCGCTTGCGCCGTTTGAGGCGCTAGCGTTCGATGCCGTGCCGGTGCAGGCGGGCAAGTAAGCGTAGGGCGGACGGAGCGAAGCGACGCCCGCCGGATCGTTGTGCGTAT